>CAYSNA010000381.1:0-5629 GCA_964432185.1 uncultured Cytophagia bacterium | reverse complement strand
CGCCGTCCGGCACTTCCAGTCCGGCGATGATGCGCAGAAGCGTGGTTTTGCCGGAACCCGACGGTCCCAACAGCGCGACCAGCTCGCCAACATTGATGTCCAGCGACACATCATTCAGCGCCCGAAAACGGCCAAACTGTTTTGATATATTGGTTATTTGAATTCCCATGCTATTTGCCTTCCCGATTGTAAACAAAGTCCTCGTGCTCCATCGCCACTCGATATGTTTGCCATTGCGCGAATTTTTTCAATCCCAAGACCACCAGACTCAACAACGCCAGCAGCGACGCCACCGCAAAGGCGGCGGCAAAGTTGTATTCATTGTAGAGAATTTCCACCTGCAACGGCATGGTGATGGTCTTGCCGCGAATGTGCCCGGACACCACGGACACGGCGCCAAACTCGCCAATGGCGCGGGCCGTGCTCAAAATGAGGCCGTAAAACAACCCCCATTTGATATTGGGCAGCGTGATTTTGAAAAAGGTTTTCCAGCCCGATGCGCCGAGGGTGATGGCCGCTTCTTCATCCGCGGTGCCATGCGATTGCATGAGCGGGATGAGCTCGCGCGCCACATAGGGCAAGGTGACAAAGATGGTGGCGAGGACGATGCCCGGAGTCGCGAAAATAATTTTCATATTGTGACTGATCAGCCACGGGCCGATCAATCCCTGCGCGCCAAAGATCAGGATGAACACAGTGCCGGAAATGACCGGCGACACCGTGAGCGGCAAATCGATAAGCGAGATGAGGAAATTTTTGCCGCGAAAGCGAAATTTGGTGATCGCCCACGCGGCGGTGAGACCAAACACCATGTTCATGGGTACGGCAATACCAACAGCTAATAATGTCAGCACAATTGCCGACAGCGCTTCCGGATCGATAATGGCGGCGCGATAGGTCGCCAGGCCTTCAACAAAAGCGTTGTAAAAGACCACGGCAATCGGCATAAACAGAAAAACCGCCAAAAAGCCCAACGCGACCAACATCAATCCCCAGCGCACCAGACGCGGCTCAGTCAACGGATGTGCGCCGAGACCGGATTTTTGTGCATTTAATGCGATTTCATGATCCATTATAGACCTCCCTCAGATCTGCACGCGCTGGTGTCGCTGGCCCAGCCACTGCACATAGTTAATCGAGAGCAGCAGCACAAACGAAATGATCAACATAAAAGCCGCCAGTGCGGTGGCGCCCTGATAGTCGTATTCTTCCAGCCGCGTCATGATCAGCAGCGGCACGATTTCCGTGCGCATGGGCATATTGCCGGAAATAAAAACCACCGAGCCGTATTCGCCAAGCGCGCGCGCAAACGCGAGAGCAAAACCGGTGAGCGCTGCCGGCAGCACATCCGGTAGCAACACCCGGCTGAAGGTTTTCCATCGCGACGCGCCAAGACAGGCCGCGGCTTCTTCGGATTGCGGATCGATATCCGCCAGCACCGGTTGCAGTGTGCGCACGACAAACGGCAAGCCGATGAACGTTAGGGCGATGACCACTCCCGTACGCGAGTAGGCGCCTTGAATGCCGATCGAGGCCAGACTTTTCCCCAACCAGCCGTTGGACGCGTAGAGCGATGTCAATGCGATGCCGGCGACAGCAGTTGGCAACGCAAAAGGCAAATCCACCAGCGCGTCGATGATAAATTTTCCCGGAAAAGTATAGCGCACTAAAACCCAGGCGACCAAAAAGCCAAACAGGCAATTGAGAGAGGCCGCAATAAATGAAGCGCCAAAACTCAACGCAAAGGCGGCCACGGCGCGTTCGGAAAAAATAATGCCGAATACTTGCGTCAATGACAATCGCGCCGCTTGCAGATACAGCGTTGACAGCGGAATCAACACCAAAAGTCCCAGATACGCCAGTGTCATGCCCAGCGAGATGGAAAAACCAGGGATGACCGAGTGATGTGTTCGTCGCCACGTCATCTGTCACTTCCCCGTATAGATTTGATCAAAAATGCCGCCGGCGCCAAAATGTTTTTCCTGCGCGGCTTGCCAGCCGCCGAAATCATCGTCGATCGTAAACATGGTCACCTGAGGAAACTGGCCGGCGAATTGGCGAGCAATTTTTTCATCCTGGGGACGATAATAATGTTTGGCGCAGATAGCCTGCCCGGCGCCGGTGTACAAAAAATTGAGATACGCCTCAGCGACGTGTCGCGTGCCGTGTTTATCGACATTGGCATCAATTAAAGCCACGGGCGGCTCGGCCAAAATGCTGACGGACGGCAGAATGATTTCAAACTGATCCTTGCCGAGTTTGTTGATGGCCAGCAGCGCTTCATTTTCCCAGGAGATGAAAACATCACCCATGCCTTTGAGAAACGTATTGGTCGAAGCGCGAGCGCCGGTATCGAGCACCGGTACATTTTTAAAGAGCGCCGTAACAAACTCGCGCGCCTTGTCTTCATCCTGGCCCCACTGCCGCAGCGCATAGCCCCAGGCGGCCAGATAATTCCAGCGCGCGCCTCCGGACGTCTTCGGATTCGGCGTAATCACTTGCACGCCGGGTTTGACCAGATCATCCCAGTCGTGAATATTTTTCGGATTGCCCCGTCGCACCAGAAAAATGATCGTCGAGGTGTACGGACAACTATTGTTCGGCAGGCGGGATTGCCAGTTTTCCGGCAACAGTCCGGCAATGCTGTGCATGGCATCGATATCATAAGCCAGCGCCAGCGTCACCACATCCGCCTCAAGGCCGTCGATAACCGCACGCGCCTGCTTGCCGGCGCCGCCGTGCGACTGCCGGACGATAACCGTTTGGCCGCTCTGCTGTTTCCAATACTCGGTAAAAGCGTTGTTGATGTCCTTGTACAATTCCCGGGTCGGATCGTACGAGACGTTTAAAAGCTCAACCTCTGTCTGCCCAAAAAGTGAAAAAACCAGCGCGAGTGAGGTAAACACAGCTAAAATCATGATGCGTCGATTTAACATGTTGTATTCTCCATAAAGGATTTTTCCGATATTCTCACCTCCCACAGGCAAGGCCGATGCCAGGAAACGATCAAAATTCAGGTATGAAAAAACAAGGTGTTAAAGAATTAGAGTTGAATATCACCTTTCTTTTCACCATATTTCGTAGTAATTTTCACCTTAAATCGTGATGATCTACCATATTTCACAGGTGAGTCGTGGATAAATTTAATACCATTTTGGCTCAGTTATGGCGGGAGGCCTGCTGGGACATTGAAATTGACAAGTCGTGTATCAGCATCACGAAACTGCTCGGTGCCCACATGCCGATCGAACAGGTGCTGGTGCAGGTCTTTGATAGTGATAAAAAAACGCTCGAGATCGTTGCGGTCGGTCGTCCGCAGTCGAAACTGCCATTGCCGCTTGGTCTGTTGTCGTTTGATAAAAAGTCGTGGACGACTTTGATCGAGCAAAACATCAAAAAACCGGTTAGACACACATCGGCAGGAGCAGGGGACGCCGATGAGATAGAACGCGTTCTGCCGATTTCCGCACCTCATGATATCCTTTTGGGAGTGTTGCAAAAAAATCAGCATCAGCTTGGTATGCTTTTATTGATCGCGCCGGCGGGCAAAACGTTTTCCTCCAGACACGTGGACATGCTCAAGGCCATGCTGGAGCCATTTTCCATCGCGCTGGAAAATCATCTGCGCCTGCGAGAACTCGAGCATTTGCGCGAAGCGGCGGAAGCGGATAAACTCTATTTGCTGCGGCGATTACGTCGCCCCCAAATAAGTGAAAAAATCATTGGTGAGGAGAGCGGACTAAACCTGGTGATGCAGCGCGTGCGGTTGGTCGCCGAATCGAATGTGCCGGTGCTGTTACTCGGCGAAACCGGGACAGGCAAGGAAGTGATTTCGCGCGAGATTCATCGTCTGTCCAGCCGCGCCGATGGCCCGTTCATCCGCGTCAATTGCGGCGCCATTCCGCCGGAGCTCATCGACTCGCAGCTTTTTGGCCACGAAAAAGGCGCCTTTACCGGCGCCGTGAGCGCTCACAAAGGCTGGTTCGAACGCGCGGATGGCGGCACGCTCTTTTTGGATGAAATTGGCGAACTGCCGCTCGCCGGTCAAGTGCGGCTCTTGCGAATTCTGCAGGATGGCTGGCTCGAACGCGTCGGCGGCAAACAGCCCATTCATGTTGATGTTCGAATTGTTGTCGCCACGCACCAGGATTTGGCAAAAATGGTCAAGCGTGGTTCATTTCGGGAAGATTTGTGGTATCGCATTGCGGTGTTTCCGATTCTGTTGCCGTCACTGGCTGAACGAAAAGAGGACATTGCCGCGCTGGCGTTTCATTTTGCGGACAAGGCGGCGGATCGATTTTTATTGCCGCCGCAACTGCCAACCGATGAGGACATTGAACTCTTGCGCTCCTATCCCTGGCCGGGCAATATTCGCGAGCTCGGCAGCGTCATTGACCGCGCCGCGCTGTTGGGGAACGGCAAGGGACTCGACGTCAAAACGGCGCTGGGCTGGAATGTTCACAAAGAGGAAGACGCTGAGCATGTACTGGTCCATTTGGATGATAAAAATTCGGCGGTATTTCCATCGCTGGACCAGGTGATAAAAAAACATATCGAGCACGCCCTGACGGTGACGCGCGGCAAAGTGGAAGGCGCCGACGGCGCGGCGCTGTTACTCAATATTCATCCGAACACCTTGCGGGCACGAATGAAAAAATTGGAAATCAATTTCAAGCAGTTCAAAACGACTTTGAACTGAAGGCAAGATGGGTATGATTTTACCAAAAAACACATCACTGCCTTCCGGTTGAAAAATGGGATAATCCGGTTATGGCGTGCCCGATTAAGACATCATAAAGCCGAAAACCTTAATCACGTACGGTAATATCCGCTACCTGTGGTTTTTCCAGTTTGGCGTACATCTCGTACGACATCTTGATGAGCTCATGATGCGAACAGGCGTTAAAATAGATAAATTCATCTTTGGTCAGTTTTTTATCCACCAGCGTCTTTAACTCATACAGGCTGCCAAACGGCGGCATGGCGCCAAGTTCGCAATCGGCAAACTTTTTTTCGAAATCGCTCTCATCGGCTATATTCACGGTTTTTGCCCGCACAAGGCTTGTGACTTTTGTCAGACTCACTTTGTCATTCCCCGGCAGAACGGCCATCACCAGATCACCATCAGCGTTAAGCATGACTGTTTTTGCCAGTTCTTTGCCCGGAACATGCGCTGCCGCCGCGATGCGTTGGGCTGTGTAGGCTTTTGAGTGCGTGATCACGACATACTCCACCTCGTGATCATCCAAATACTTTTTCAGTGCGTTGAGAGACATTGTGACCTCCTCGCTTTAAGAGAAATCCAGTGCAGTTTGAGCTGCACCATATAGGTGCGTGATCTTGGCAATTTAGAGAGTTGTTATTGTATGAACCGATTGCAGAAGAAATGTCGAGAGGATCGCAATATGGGAAAAGTGGAATCGAAAATCCGAACTTCCATGGACGTTGTCTTTTTTAATATAATGAAGACCAAATGGGGATGCAATGAAATAATCATCTTGAAGAAAAATGTATTGTCGTTCCCCTGCATCGAAGGGTATGCAGGGGAACGAATCCTTTCATCTAATTCATCTCCCTTCGTCTTTGGTTTTGGTGAATTCTTCGTTGGCTAATTGTGCAGCCAGCGCCA
>CAYSNA010000380.1:0-5641 GCA_964432185.1 uncultured Cytophagia bacterium | reverse complement strand
GGCGAGATTGGCATCTGTGCCGGAGGTGACTTGCGTCCAATTGGCGCCGCCGTTTGTGGTGCGGAAAATTCTGCCGTCATCACCGACGATCAGCCCGAGCATGTCGTCGAAAAATGAAACATCCTGCAAATCTTCATTTGTTAGATTGACGGGCATCCAGGTCTCGCCGCCGTCCGTGGTTTTTAATGTTGTGCCCACGTCGCCAACGATCCAACCGTTTTGCTGAGAGGTAAATTCAACAGCTTCCAGATTTTGCGCCGTGCCGCTGCTTTTTACAACCCAGTCCTGCGCCGACGCGGCTACAGTGATGAGGAGCAAAAATATGTACAGTAAGTATCTTTTCATGACAGTTCTCCGAATTGTGTTAACGTTTCTTTTAAGGTTTGAGCGCCATTAATCAACTACCGTACCACTTTTTGTGATCAGATTTTGTGTTGGCTCAGGAGATTGTTTTATAAGGGTTTGCTTGGTTATTTGGTGTGCGCCGGGAATGAGGTGTTTATGAATGGATTGTATTTTTTACAATGCCCACAGGATTCAGGATTGTAAAAAATACAATCATTCTCCCAAACGTTTTTGCAGTGTTTTAAAATTGATGCCGAGGAGCTCACAGGCCAGTTTTTTATTGCCGCCCAGTTCATTCAGGATCAGGCGGGCATACATGGCATTCAATTCGTTTTCCGTCAACCGTTTTGTCACGCCATCGCGCAACAGGCCCAATTCTGTCGACGGTTCCTGAAACAACAAATGATCCACCTCGATGATGTTGCCGCGGCAGAGCAGCACCGCGCGCTCCATGATATTTTCCAGCTCGCGCACATTGCCGGGCCAGTTATAGGTCATCAGCGCCTGCAATGTTGATTCGGATATGGTTTTGGAATTTTTTGAAAATTTATCGACAAAAAAACGAGCCAGCAGCGGAATGTCATCCAGCCGGTCGCGCAAAGGCGGCATGTGGATGGGCATGACATTCAGACGAAAGTACAAATCCTGACGAAATGTTGCGTTACGGATCGCTTCGTTCAAATCCACATGCGTTGCCGAAATGAGGCGGAGATCCGTTTTGATGGAGGTTGTGCCGCCGACGCGCTCAAAAATTTTTTCCTGCAGCACGCGCAGCAGTTTGACCTGCATCTCCAGCAGAATGTCGCCGATTTCATCGAGAAACAGCGTGCCGCCATCAGCCATTTCAAAACGGCCGATTTTTTGTTTGACAGCGCCGGAAAACGCGCCTTTTTCGTGTCCGAATAATTCGCTTTCCAGCAGCGTTTCCGGCAGCGCCGCGCAATTCACCGCGATGAACGGCCCGTTTTTGCGGCTGCTGTTGTAATGCAGCGCTTTTGCAACCAACTCTTTGCCGGTGCCGGTTTCGCCGGTGATCATCACCGAGACGTCCGCGTCGGCCACCTGATCAATCAAATCAAATACCCGCTGCATGGGCGCGCTTTTGCCGATGATATTGTGAAGCTGATGCCGCTCTTCCATTTGCGAGCGCAGGCGCGTCAGCTCATCGCGATCTTTTTTGGAGTCCAGCGCCTTTTTCACCTTGAGCACCAGCTCGTCGTTGCTGCACGGTTTGGTGAGGTAATCGTACGCGCCGCGCCGCATGGCTTCAACCGCCGAGTCCACGGAGGCGTATCCGGTGATCATAATCACTAACTGAGCCGGATCACGTTGTTTGATTTTTTGTACAAACTCCAAACCGTTCATGCCCTGCATCATCAGGTCGCTCAAGATCAGGTCAAACTTTTTTTCATCGAGCGCCGCAAGACCATCGTGCGCGTTCGACGCGGTGGTCACGTCCAGACCCTCATCTTGCAGCAGTGATTGAGTGACGGTGCGGAACGCCTGGTCGTCATCAACCAGTAAAATTGTACCCGATTGTTTTTTCATACCTCTCCCGTTAACGGCAGTTTGACGACAAACTCGGCGCCGTCTTGATAGTCCGGATTCAGGCTGATATCGCCGCCGTGTTGATTGATAATTTCATAACTCACCGACAACCCCAGGCCAACGCCGCTCACCTGGGATTTGGTGGTGTAAAACGCATCGAAAATTTTGTCGCGTTTGTCCGCTGGAATGCCGGGGCCGGTATCGCGCACGCGCGCGAAAACGAATGTTTCCGACTGTTCGGTGCGCAACACGATATCGCCGCCATCGGGCATCGCGTCTCGGGCGTTCAACAACAGATTGAGAAACACCTGTTTGAGTTGATCGCGATTGGCTATAACGTTTGGCAGATGGTTTTCATAATGGGCATGCAGCGTGATATTTTTCTTTATAAAAGAGTCACGCGAGACAGCGATCATTTCATCAAAAAGTTCGTTCAAATTGACGGACGCGCGTTCGCCGGTTCCGGGCCGGTAAAAATCCAGCGTTTGCCGGACCAGACGTTCGAGACGCAGGATTTCATCATAAGCGATGTTTATCATGGTTTGGTCCGATGCTTTCAGTTTTTTCAATCCGGCTTCCAGCGCGCTGCGGATGTTATGAATCGGGTTATTCAGTTCATGCGACAAATGCGCCAGCAGTTTGCCGGTGGTCGCAAGTTTTTCCGATACCATCAGCCGGGCATAAGTTTTTTGCAGATTATCGATGTTCTGCTGCAACGACCGGCGCATCTCTTCAAAACTGGTGGCGAGCGTACCGATCTCGTCACTCGCTTTCACATCGATCGGCGTTTCGAGATCACCCTGACTGACATTTTCCGCCGCCTGCACCAGTTTGGTGATGGGCGAGGAGATGCCGCGGGACAGCCAATAGCTAAAAGCCAGCGACGTGAGTAGGGCGAGAAGACCAATAATCAGCAGCGCCTGCTGTGTTGGCCGCAATATGGGCTGCAAGGCGCTATCGAGCGACGTCATGAGTAAAAGTTGCACTCGCTCATCGGTCGCGAAAAACGGCGTGAGAATGGCGAGATAATCCTCCCCGGCAATTTGGACGTGATGCACCTGACGGCCCGGTTGCATATGCATGAGCCGATCTTTTTCGGCTGAGGATAAGATACGGCCGTCCACATCCTGCGAAAAACGGAACTGACTGCCATATTCGCCATGCTGCATCACACCGACCGTGCAATCGGTTAATTCGCTGAGCGTCGCCAACAGCGAATCGCCAATGGTCAGGCCGATGGTCACCGTGCCGAGCAGATTAAAACGGCCAAGTGGATCAAGAATGGCGACCGGCGAGGAAATCATCTGGTAGAGTGAATTGTCATGCGCATAGAGCGCCACGGTTTGCCGTCCGGCGAGCGCGCCGCTGATGGAGGCAATTTCGGACAACTGATCCGGCACAACCATGTCGCTCAAGTTGGCCATTAATCGTCCGTTCGAATCACTCAGCAACAGAAAATCCGTTTCAATGACCTGGAGGAATTTCTCCGCTTCCTGCGCCACCGTCGCCGGATCTTGTGTATCGAGAGCCGCTTTCAGCCGCGGCTCTTCAGACATTAGCATGACTTTGTTTTTTAATAATTCCAGCCGCGCTTTTTCATATTCCAGTAGCACGTTGTGCACACCGCGAAGATCGTGAATCAGCACATCCTGCATTTTGTCGCGCACCTGAATGCTGATGACCGACAGAATAATCAATGCCGAGACTATAATCAATGCGGCTGTATAAACAAAAATTTTCAGCCGGATACTTTTGCGTTTAAAGTGTTGCCACAGCCGTTTCATAAGGCGCCCTAGAATCCTGCCGAAAGTTCAAGCGCAATGTAATCGCCGGGGATGTTGAGGGTGTCGTACCAGTTTTTTTGTAAAATGATTTTGGCGAGCGTTTCGCGCTCCACATAATAGCCAAGGCTGACTTCCAGCCGCGTGGTGTTGTCATCCCAGGTTGATTTTTCGCTGGTCGAGGAGATGTCGGAAAAGAATATTTGCGCCAGACGGGCGGCGGCAAAAAATCGTGGCAAAAATTTATACTTGCCTTCCACATAATAACTGGTGGAGGAGATGGTGTCGCTGATTCGCGGCACGTTCCATTCGGACCAGGCGGCTTCGCTGAAAAATGAAAAGTGACCGCGTTCGTAGGAAAAATCAACATCGTAAACGGTTTGGTCGGCGTTGCTCACATTGACATGCGACATCTCATATTTTGACATATAGGGCCCATCGCTGTAAGACAATCCGATATTCATCCCCATAATAGGCCTCACACCAAAACGCGCCGCCACGTTTAATCGCTCGATAACATTCACCATATAAGGATTGGAAAGCGAGCTGTTGAACAGGCCGGCTTGAATGTCAATTTTATCTTTTACGGTCCACAGCAGCTCCGCACCGGGACGGTAAACGCCGAGTTGAAACATACGCATGCCCGTTCCCAAACCGCGGCTTGCCAGCAAATCGTCAGCGTCGGTATAGGGATCATCGCTCAAATTGGTAAAGTAAAAATACATTAACGGCAGTTGCAGCATGGGATTGTGTTTCGAAGAGCGCCGTCCGGCAACATTGCCTATAAAAGTGCCGAGCACGCCGGTTTGAAAACGCAATGTTCGGGTATCGTTCAGATAAAGACGAATCGCGGCAAAATCTACGTGCAGGCCGTCGGGTTGCAACCGCAGGTCCGTAAAAATTAAAGATCGTTCGGAGACCTGATAATCCAGATAACCGCGAAAACGCCAGAGAAACGTCGGGTAGCCCTCATTTACCAGGTTGCCGGATTTTTGAAATTCACCGCCGTCCTGCGCATCGATGTACCACGATTCGACGCGGCCGTTCAAACTCATTTGCGCTTCCGAGATTCCAGCGGCCAGCAGCAGTAAAAGTAAAAGTCGTTTCACGCCGCCCTCCTATTGAAAAAATTCGACGCGCACGCTGCCACTCTCCGGCACCGTCACTTTTTGTTCAATCTCCTGTCCACGACCCGAAAACGCCTTGAGCGTAAAAGTCCCGGCCGGAACGTCCGCGATGCGAAATTTGCCGTCAGGCGCCACCGAAGCAAAATAGGGATTGGGCAACACCAGGATAAAGGCATTCATGTGAGCGTGAATTTCACAATAAAGACTGACAATTCCTGTTTTATCGAATGTCACCTGCTTGAAGGTTTTGGTGGGATACTTGCCCAGATCAAACGTTTTGGTTTTTGAGAAGGAAAAAACGTTGTGATAAACTTTATCATTGTTGGGAAAATCCACGGTGGTACCGACGAGCACGGGCAAAATATACGGCTCGAACTGCTCGTTGCGCTGATCCATCACCGGATGCTCTATTGGGGGCGCAAAACTTGAGTCGGAAAAATCCTCTGCGATGTAAACGACGGCGTTGACATCGGCTGTCGGCCCGTGTGACATGCTCGCATGCTCGGCTGTGCTGCCGTACCGTGTGACGGCCGTCGGTGTGTGAGGCGCGGTTTGAAAATGAATCAAACCTTCAATGTCCCCGGCAACAGCCCAAAAACTCGTGACAAAAAAGAATAAGAGTGTTTTCATGATGATTTGCAATTTATTCGATTCATTTGTTAAGAAGACTTTAATTCGAATTGGGCGAAAAATATTTCAATTTTCTTTATAAAGGTTGGCATTATTTGTATATTTTCGCCGCATTTATTTAATCAAAAACAAGATTATGCAATTCATTGAAATAATTTTTCTCGCCATCGGTCTGGCCATGGATGCTTTTGCCGTCTCCATCAGCGTGGG
>CAYSNA010000379.1:0-5653 GCA_964432185.1 uncultured Cytophagia bacterium | reverse complement strand
AGAGACCACCTATTCATTTGATTACGGCAATTGTCATTTTGCCGTAATCAACGAATACTATGATGGCACGAGTGATGTTGGCACCGTGGGTGATGTCGTTGATGCACTGTACAACTGGCTCGCTGCTGATTTAGCCGCTTCAACGCAAGAGCATAAATTTGTTATTGGTCACGAACCGGCTTATCCGCAGCCGGATGCCGATACCGGTCGGTTGAGGCATGAATACGATAGTTTGAACGAATTTCCAACGAACCGCGATCGGTTTTGGCAGTTACTTGTCGATCAAGGCGTCCTTGCCTATTTTTGCGGGCACACGCATAACTATTCAATTTATAATCATAATGGCGTCTGGCAAATCGATTCCGGTCATGCGCGCGGACTCGGTGATCCTGAAGTCCCCAGCACGTTTTTAAAAATTATTGTTGAGGGCTCCGAGGTCTCCTACGCCACTTATCGTGATGACGCTGCGGGCGGTGTTTATTCACTAACACACAGTGGTTCGTTGACCTCTCCGGAAGAACAAGTGACAATCGTTGCTGCCGGTTCTGTTTGGAAGTATGTGGATAACGGCAGCAATCAAGGCACCTCTTGGCGCGAACTCAATTTTGATGACAGTGGCTGGGCTTCCGGTGCGGCGCAGCTTGGCTATGGCGATGGTGATGAAACAACGGTTATCGGCTTTGGAGCTGATCCCAATAATAAATACGTCACCACTTATTTCCGCCATTCATTCAATGTTCCGGATGCGAGTGCGTATACAGCACTGAATCTGCAATTACTTCGAGATGACGGGGCGGTTGTCTATCTCAATGGCAATGAAATTTATCGGTCAAATCTAACTGACGGTACTATCGATTACTTGACCTATGCCGGATATGCCGTCGGCGATCCGGAGGAAGATCAATTCTTTAGTGCGGCCGTCAGCTCTTCATTCCTGGTCAATGGCCCGAATGTTCTGGCGGTGGAAATCCATCAAGTCAACGCGACGAGTTCAGACATTAGTTTTGATTTCTCTTTGACCGGCACCTCGGGTGGCACACCAATTACATCCGTGTATGGACAGCTTTACCTTGATTTAAATCAAAATAACAGTCGTGATGCTGACGAAGAAGGCATTGCCAATATTGATGTCATTGTTACGGATAACTCGGGTTCACAAACGGTCATCACAAATTCGAATGGGGACTGGTCGGCGCTGGTGGCGCCCGGATCGGTGACCATTGATATTGACCAATCCGATCCTGATTTCCCGGCTGATGCCACTCAAACACAAGGCGAAGATCCGACGACTCTTGTTGTCTCCGAAGGTGACAATACCTTTGCCGGCGCCGATGGTTATTACATTCAAATTAGCGAGATGATCCTGATTCCTGCCGGTTCGGTCTGGTCCTATCTCGATGACGGCAGTGACCAGGGAACGGCCTGGCGCAGTCCATCTTTTAATGATGGTTCCTGGGCCACGGGTTCGGCGCAGCTCGGCTATGGCGATGGCGACGAGGCGACCGTCGTGAGTTACGGACGCGATCCCAAGAAAAAATACATCACCACCTATTTCCGGCATTCGTTTGACGTCCCGGATGCCTCTGCTGTAACCAAACTGAATCTTGGCCTGTTGCGTGACGACGGCGCTATCGTCTACCTCAATGGTGTTGAAGTGTTCCGTTCCAATATGCCGGTCGATCCGATTGATTATAAAACGACGGCATCGGTTGTGGTTGACGGATCTGATGAAAATACTTTTTTTGCGAAAACTGTAGCCCCGAATGTGCTGACGACGGGCACAAATGTCATTGCCGTGGAAATTCATCAATTTTTTAAAATGGATGATGACGTCAGTTTTGATCTGCAGTTGATTGCGCAGCAATCCGGCGATCCGGTCTCCTATGTCACTGGCCATCTCTATCTCGATGCCAACGGCAACGGGGCTCAAGATAGCGGCGAATCCGGCCTGGCGAATATTGACGTGTTGGTTGCGGACAGCGAGCAAACACAAACGGTGAGAACCGATGCTAACGGCGACTGGACCGCCATGGTCGCTGCCGGTACTATCACGGTTGATGTTCAGCAAAGCGATGCTGATTTTCCCGCGGATGCGACGCAAACCGAAGGCGATGATCCGACATCAATTTTTGCCGTCGAGGGTGAAGTCACTTTTGCCGGCAACGACGGCTTTTATGTCAGCCTGGGTGGTACAATTGGCGATTATGTCTGGAACGACGCCAATTTTAACGGCCTGCAGGACCAGGGCGAATCCGGTGTCGAAGGCATATCTGTAACGTTGTTTAATGCATCCGGGCAAGTGGGTACGCCTGTCAACACGGATCAAACCGGGCACTATTCGTTCACCGCTCTTGATCCCGGTTCCTATTATGTCATCTTTGCTAATCTTCCAGCGCATGCTGTTTTTACGATTCAGGATGTTTACTCGAACGGCAGTGACGAGGCGGACAGCGATGTCAACGCCGCCGGTCAAACTGCATCATTTGAGCTCGGCACCGATCAAATCAAAACCGACATTGACGCCGGCATTTATATTGAAGCGCCAGCGGAACCGGCGCAGGCGCAGGGCGTCATTTGGGGTGATTCAAATACAGATGGTCTTTATCTACGTCCGGAAAGGTATGTTGGCTTTGTTACGGTTAATCTGCTTTCCAGCGACGGTGGGACCGTTGTCGCCTCAACCGAGGCGGACCGCAAAGGTCTGTATGCCTTTGCCTCTATTGCTCCCGGCGATTACATCATAGAAGTGATCAATCCGAGCCCGGCTCAATACGATTTCAGCCCCAAAGATGTCGGTTCGGATGACACCATTGACTGCGATGTGGATGCTAACGGCCGCACCGATGTCCTGACCTTTGTGAGCGGCGAAATCAAACAACACATTGATGCCGGTTTGGCGCCCGAGGGGACAAACTCGCCGCAAAGCGATAATTCGTTCGCCATTGCTGAAATTCCGGATGATTTTGCTCTGCTGCCCAATTCACCCAATCCGTTTAATCCGGTCACAATGATCCAATATCAATTGCCACAAGAGAGTCATGTAAAATTGCTTGTTTATGATATATCCGGTCGACAAATAGCGAAACTGGTTGATGAGCACCAGGGAGCAGGACTTTATACTGTGCCTTGGGAAGCGTCATCGTCTCCCAGCGGGCTTTATTTATACTACCTGGAGGCAGGCCGATTTAAACAGTGGCGCAAAATGACGCTGGTCAAATAAAATCCACCAAAAAAAATTAAAGTCTTTTTCACAGGCAGCCTTCTTAAAATAGAAGGCTGCTTTTTTTGCTTTTGGGGTGAGCGCGAGCGACGGGCAAACTGAAATGATCAAATAGTCTGATATCGTTTTGGAAAGAGTTTTTTTGTCGATAACACCTGCATCACCGTCACCTCGGATCACGGCGAGATTTGGTGGAGGATGATATTTCATCCACGCTCCCATCAATCACGACAAAGTGTTTGAAGCGCTGTTTTTCGATGGAAAATTATGCTAAATAAAAGTATCTTGAACTCAAA
Source organism: uncultured Cytophagia bacterium (assembly GCA_964432185.1). GTDB lineage: Bacteria > Zhuqueibacterota > Zhuqueibacteria > Residuimicrobiales > Krinioviventaceae > Kriniovivens. Next base: position 2,137 of record CAYSNA010000379.1, on the reverse strand, counting down.
GATTATTTTATCGATTAATCCAAAATTAAACCGAGGTGATATGAATCGTAGGCATTTTATCAAAGCATCTTCCATCGCACTGGCGGCCGGTAGCGCGGTGACTCGGGCGGATAAATCAACCAGCGCGCTGCACGAAGGTGCGAGAGATATTCCGGTTGTTGGCCAGTATGATGTTCTCGTCTGCGGCGCCGGCCCGGCGGGTGTTGCGGCCTCGATATCCGCGGCTCGGCGTGGCGCTAAAACCATGCTGCTCGATGTGAACGGCTGTCTTGGCGGCATCTGGACAGTCGGCGCTCTCAGTTGGATTCTCGATTATGAGAATAAAGACGGCATCATGCGAGAGATTTTCAACGGACTTGAGAGGCGCGGCGCACGTTCGCGCCGGCCGGATGGAAAACCGTCACACGGCTACGATGTTGAGGCCATGAAAGTTTTTCTCGATGAATTGGTGCTGGACGCCGGAGTGTCGGTGCAATATTTTACGCGCGCGGTTGACGTTGCTAAAACGGATAGACGTGTAACGCATGTTATTACCGAATCCAAATCCGGGCGCGAGGCCATCGCCGCAAAAGTTTTTCTAGATTGTACCGGCGACGGTGATGTCAGCGCGTTGGCCGGCTGTCAATTTGATATTGGCCGCCCGAATACCGGCGAGACTCAACCCATGTCCTATATGGCGATTTTAACGGGCCTGCAGCCAAATGAGATCAAAGACTTTTATTGGGATATGATCAGCGACTGGGCCGCGCCAAAACTCGCGTTGAAAAAGGAAATGGAAAAAGCCGGGGTGTCGCCAAGTTACGCCAAGCCAACGCTGTTTCACATTCGCGATGATATGTTCGCCATGATGGCCAATCATGAGTATGGCGTGCGTGGTATAAATGCCCGCGAGGTGACGACTGCTACTCTTCGCGGTCGAAAAGAAGTTCATCAACTCGTTGATGGCTTGCGTGGGTTGAGTGGGCCGTGGAAAGACATCAGAATTGTCGCTACCAGCGCGCATATTGGCGTGCGGGAGGGACGGCGAATTCACGGCCGCTACATGGTGACGTCCGAAGATTTACGAACCGGCGCCAGATTTGACGACGCCGTTTGCCGCGTCACCTTTAATATCGATGTTCACGCCACTGATCCGACAAAAGAAAAAGGCATTGAGCCCAAACCGTTCCACTCACAACCGTATGATATTCCCCTGCGCGCGCTGATTGCCAAAGACGTCGATGGTTTGATGATGGCCGGGCGAAACATCAGCGGTGATTTTTTCGCGCATTCCAGTTATCGCGTCACCGGCAATGCCGTGGCCATGGGTGAAGCGGCCGGTGCGTGTGCCGCCGTGGCAGCGGAACGGGATGTTCTGCCACATCAGGTCAAATGGGCGGATGTGAGAATGGGGTGAAGGGAGAAGGGGATAAGGAAAAGGGATAACGGAAAAAGGAGAATGCAAGCCGATTGTTCAATTATATCCCTTTTCCTTTCTCCCTTTTCCCTTTTCCTACTTGAGCAGCATCATCTTTATCCTCTCCTCAAAAACCGTTCCACGCTCATAAACCGCATTGATCTGGCAAAAATAAATCCCACTGCTCAATTCTGATCCATCAAAATGAAAAGTATGGTGACCGGATTGAACGTTCTGCAATTCTTTTTGAAAAACCGCTCGCCCCAAAATATCAAAAACAGAAAACGTGACATTTCCCGGCGCGATGAGCGAATAGCGAATCGCGGTTTGCGCATTAAACGGATTGGGAAAGTTCTGTTCAAGTTTAAAAGATAACGGAACTGGTAAATCTGTACTCACGCTCGACGTCGGCGTATCATCCTCGCCCGGCGATCCCCAGACATTATAACTGGCGCGCCAGTTGGTCGGATCATCTGGATTATCGTTCTCGTTCGGATCGACGGGAACGAGCGAGTAGCCCATGTATTCTGCTTCTTCCGGCCACGGAAAATCGCGGTCATATTTGACGCTGAACACCACGTTATCAAAATAATCACTGAGCGTGATGCGTTCGCCTTTGCTCGCGAGACGCTTGTTAAACTGGGCATCCGGTAGGATGTTATAGCGTTTGAAAAAAGAAAGGGAGTCGCTGACAATCAGCTTGAAAGCGCCGGGCAAAATAATCATACCTGCCGGAATCTC
>CAYSNA010000378.1:0-5666 GCA_964432185.1 uncultured Cytophagia bacterium | reverse complement strand
AGTATAAAAATTGTACGGATCAATTGCAAGAAAATGAAAGCGACTAAAATTTTCACTTTGAAGCAAGATGTCGTACAAGGATAGCAGCCGTAGTCGCTGAGTAACGCCGAGATGTGGAGCCATTTCTCTCCTCCGTGACTCTCCGCGACCTTTGCGGTTTAATTGGAGGAAAGGAATATTAACTCATATTCGAATTAAACAAAACCTCCAGCCTCTCCCGCCGGAATTCAAAAATCTGCTGCAATTGCTTTTTGACAAACAAGACATGCGCGATTTTACCGAACGGCCCGAACGGGATGTCATATCCGATCTTGTCAATCATTTTGACGCCGTTTTCCACTTCTTCCAGACCGTGATAATGATACCACATTTTATACGGCCCAACGCGCTGCTCATCGACAAAAGAGGCCAGCGGCCGAATATGCTTGATCTCCGACACCCATGGCCGCTTGCCGAGCAGCGGCAGGTTGACGCGATACTCGATCAGCAAGCCGTTATACATTTCATCTGGCAGCTCGGTGACAATTTCAAATTTGAGATTTTCCGGTGTGATTTCATTCAAATTACTTGGGGTCTTTATAAAATCCCATGCTTCTTGTAGGGTGGTGCTCAAAAATTGCTCACGATATAAAGTATACATAATTTGATCCGATCAAAAATAATCTTGTAATCTGTTTGATGAAATTTACCTGAATGTAATAATTTTGATTTAATGGGCTGTCGATGTCGTTCGAGTATCAATATTGGTTTTTATGATTGAACTTTTTTTGCGATCTGCCGAATCATATCTCGAAACACCAGGGTATGCAACGGATAAATACCATACCAATAGAGCAATCCCGAAAGTCCCAATGGATAGAACGTTGCGGTTTGGCGAATGGTTGAGCCGGTTTGCGTCGGCTCCACTTCAAATTCGAGCCAGGCTTTGCCGGGCACTTTCATCTCGGCAAACAGTCGGATATGATGTGGCTTTTCAAGCGCTTCGACCCGCCAAAAATCAAGCGCGTCGCCGACACGCAGCTCACGGTTTTCCGGTCGGCCGCGACGCATGCCAACACCGCCGAAAAGCAAGTCGAGAGCGCCACGCCATCGCCACAAAAAATTCCAGGCGTACCAGCCATTTTCGCCGCCAATATTCAAGATTGGCTCAAACGCCTTTTCCGGCGTAACATCGACTGAAATTTCTCGTGAATCGATGAGACGATTTTTAACGCGTACGCCGCCAAAATGCCGGCTTTGTCCACTGGACGAGGACAGCGCATCGGACCAGCGGGTTTCGGCAAATTCCTGTTCCTCGTTGTTTAGTGCTGTTTGAATCGCATCGCGAGCGCTTTGCGGGCGGATCGTAAAGTAATCATCTGCGCTTTTATCACGCACAATGGTTGAATGTCTGATGCTGTCGATGAGTTTTTTGCCGATCTGCGCGTAGAGCGGCGTTACCAGCCCGAGCCATAGGCTGCTCAATCCCGGGGTCAATACCGGCACCGGGATCATCACCCGTTTCAAGCCGCGCAGACGAATATATTCCATCATCAAATCGTAATAGGAAAGTTGATCTTTGCCGCCGATTTCAAAGACGCGGCTCGAGTCGATCGTGATCGAAATGGCTTCGGTTAAATAGGCCAGCAAATCATCAATACCGATGGGCTGCGCTTTGACGTTCACCCATTTCGGCATGACCATAAACGGCAGTTTTTCCGTCAGGCTGCGGATCATTTCAAAGGATAGACTGCCAGAACCAATGACGATGGAGGCGCGCAGTTCAATCGTCTGCACGCCGGTCGAGCTGAGAATTTTACCAACCTCCTGGCGGCTCTGCAGGTGCGGCGACAGCTCCTCACGCTCATCTCCCAAGCCGCCAAGATAAATGATGCGATTCACGCCACATTCTTTCGCGGCCTCGGCAAAATTCTGCGCCCCAAAACGATCGTTTTTTTGGAAACTCGATTTTGACGCCATCGAGTGCACGAGATAAAAAGCAGTGTCCACGCCGCGCAATGCCGGGACCAGCGATTCTTTGTTTAGAACATCACCTTGGTAAATTTTTATATCATCAGCAATTCTGGGACGAAGAAACGCCGGTTGCCGCGCCAGACAGTTTATCTTGTACCCCAGTTTGTGCAGTTGATTAACCAGCCGGCCGCCAACATAACCGCTGGCGCCAGTGATTAGAATGGTGTGAGACATTGCTTTTCCGAAATTCATGAGCGATCTGGAACATGCTCGCGCATCAATTTGATGAGTTGCGCGAGCATGCTGAATGGGCCTAAAACCGTGCTAATCACTCGAATATTTCCCCAATTCCTGCAATACTTTTTTGATCCGCGGATCATCGCGATGATCAATCTTCGCGTCGCCAATATTCCATTCCTGAAAAATAGCAAAGGAATGAAGTGAATTGAAATCCGCAGTCAACAGATCGATGTACGGCGTTTCGCGGCTGAGTGATGAGTATGCGGCATGAAATGCGGCCAGATAACACGGCTGACCATCAGCAACGACAACGAACGGTTTGACATTAAACGTCTGCATCAACTGACCAGATGATTCAAATTGCGGTAACATCTGTTTCAGCGGTTTGTTGAGAACAATGATGTGTTTTGAAAAATTATAAGTGAGAATGTCCCTGTCGGAGAGCCACGGCGTTTCTGCAAGCTGGAGAGCTTCTACAGCCGTATCTCCGATATTGTAAAGTGTTATGCTGCTGTCTGCCAGAAAATAAAATCCAAGCGATTCTCCGGTAGATGGAGTGACAGGTGATTTGTCACGCGCGCATCCCATCACCAAAAACAGGATGAGGCAAACAACGAGAAATTTTTTCATCATGCCTCCCTAAAGTTCAACGGTGATGGTCGGCGTCTGAATGTCGCCGAGCCAATAACGCGCTTTGCCGACAAATCGTTCGTCAAGAGTAATGCGCATTGGGCTTGAAAAGTGCATATCGCATTCATACGACCCCGGCTGAATGGCATCATACCCTTTCAGGGTGATGGTCCATGTCTTGGACTGACCGCTTTTGATCGTGGTGAACCACGACGGATCAAACTCGACGCCTTCAGGTGGGTGTTGAAATTCTTTGTGCAAGGATTGATACATTAACTGGCTTTCCTCACTACTGATGACCGGCCCATTGGTAAAATAGTGAAAGAGACCCGAGCCCATTTTATCCGCATCCAGAACAAGCAGATCATCAACATCGTTGTTGGTGATTTTTAACGTATATTGAACCGTCGCAATGTCGGAATTATCCGTAACTTTAACATCCTGCAGTTCAGCGGCCAATCCGGCGTGATAAAGTCCAGCCGCTTTGAGAGCCTGTTTAACCATCTGGTTGTCGCGCGTGTCGCTGTGCCAGGGTGCGCGCAACGGCAACACATCATTAGGAAAAGCATCGAGAGCAATCGGATCAAAATACGGCAGAAACGGCGCCATCGCATGATAACCGGCATCAAAGGCGGCGAGGTAGCATTGTTTGCCATTTACCATCACCCAAAATGGTTTGGCAGGCATTGCTTCCATCAGTTCGAATGTGCTTGCGTATTCGGGAAACAACTCTTTTTTTGGTTTTTTGAGATAAAGACAGTGGGAGGAAAAATCGTAAAAAGTGATGTCGCGTGCGGTGAGCCAGGGTTCTGAGGCCGGCTGCAAATTCGTTGCGCCGTCATTCACATCAAAGATGGTCACCGACTCGTCCTGCAAAAAGTAAAAGCCAAAATCCGAATCCGACGGCCCAGCCGGATTCTTGTCCCTCGTACAGCTCAACAACACCAAAACGAATAAGAGCATGGTGATTCTTTTCATCTTTGCCTCCTGTTGTTGAAAAAATGGTGATTGGTGTATCTTTTATAATGCTTTTAATTTTTGATTTGTTCCTGAATTCTCATAGCCACAGCGTCACAGCGAGCACGGAGGTTTAATTTTACAAGATTTATAAGAGAAATATAATAGTCGATTCTATCGATAGCTATTACTACTTTGTGATACACATTTGCAAGATCGTGTTTTTTAGCATAGTTTTGAATGCGGAGCGAAAAGTAAAACAACCCGCGGAATACGCGGATTCGCGCGGAAACGAAAAGTCCTATTTCGTTGTTTCCGCGTATTCTGTGGGCATTTTTTGGTGCCGGCCGATGGTTGCGCTATGTTTTCCGTGTCTCTGCGGCAAACGGTGTGACTCATTCAGGTTAGAAAATATAATTCTCCATCGATAATTTTGCATGCGCCATTTTAAGTTTTCGATTGATATCAATGTTGTGCGGGCAGAGCGCATTTAAAAATGAATAGTCCACGGCCGGATCAACTGTGCCCTCGTACGCCGCATAACGCGCTTGCGCGCTTTTATCCTGCGCGAACCAGTGTTTCAACCGTTCGCGCAAGGCGTAATGCGCCGGATCGGTAATGCGGCCGTCGTCCATCTGGCGGTCGAACTCGCCTTCGATGGCAAAAATCTCGGACGGTTTGATGAGCGGCGAATCGCAGGTCTGGCATTGGCGGCAGACATAGTCGTTTAATTCGACAGCATTCTTTTTAAGCGTGGCCAGTTCATTGTCATTCATTGGCTGGAATTTGTCGATGAACTGCAAATCATAACCCAAATAATGCATGGTATTGGCGCCGAGAACCAATGTTGAAATAGGCTGACTCAAGGCATATCGAATGCCCTGTTCGGTTGAGCGATACAAATAACCATCAGCCAGTGCTTTCATGCCGATGAGTCCAATGCCATTTTTCACACATTTTGGCACGAGCTGGTCGTTGATGATTGGATAATTATAGATATCAAAATAATTGAAATGCGTCATCAAAATATCATAATCAAACAGCTCAATGGAGCGTAGCAATCCGTAGGGATAGCCGTGTCCGGAAATGGCGATATATTTCACGGCACCGGTTTTTTGCGCCTCCAGCGCCGCGTGGATGGCGCCGTCTTTGGCAACAATTTTTTCCGCGTCCTCTTCTGATTGAACCGCGTGCATAAACAGAATGTCGAGGTGATCTGTTCTCAGATTTTTTAAACTGCGCTGGATGGATGTTTCGGCTTCGGTTTTTGAACGTCGCCCGCATTTACTGGCGAGAATAAACTCGTTGCGGCGATGCGAAACCGCGGCGCCAATTTTCTGTTCCGACAGGCCATCGCCGTAGTCTGCGGCTGTCTCAATATAGTTGCCGCCGCGATCGAGATAGGAATTCAATATCTCCGTCACGTCCGCTTGCGGTGTTTCGATGAGATGAAATCCGCCCATACCCATCAGCGTGGGCGAGAGCGTGGTGGCGCCAAGTTGTCGTGTTTGCATGGTGTCCTCAGTTCATTCGAGTAATCGATCAAAACCAGTATACGGCTCGAGGACGAAAATTTCAAACGAAATTAAATTATTTTGCACCAACGGTAGGGAGGCGAGGATTTTTTCGGCATCGGCTTTTGACTCACATTCCAAAATGATCACAGCCTCATGTGTTTCTCTGGTAAAATAGATTTCACGTATGATCCCGGATTTTTGCAAATCCCACACGCGCTGCGCTTCGGTTTTGAGATGCGGTTGAAAATCGTGTGCTGATGCGCCAGGGATTTCTTTTTCACGTGCGAGAATTTTCATATCAATTTACAAGTTGAAGAGATTTAAATTTGCAATAATTTATAAAAAAGGAATGAAAAATTTAAAGTTAAT
>CAYSNA010000377.1:2568-5672 GCA_964432185.1 uncultured Cytophagia bacterium | reverse complement strand
CTGCCCATGGGCGGCGGCAAGGGCGGCTCGGATTTTGATCCGAAAGGCAAGAGTGATAACGAAGTGATGCGTTTTTGTCAGAGTTTTATGACGGAACTGTCCCGCCACATTGGTCCCAACACGGATGTGCCGGCGGGCGACATTGGCGTTGGCGGACGCGAGATCGGCTATATGTTCGGTCAATACAAGCGCCTGCGCAATGAATTCACCGGCGTGCTCACCGGCAAAGGTCTCAATTGGGGCGGTTCATTAATTCGCCCCGAGGCCACCGGCTATGGCGCGGTGTATATTGCTGCTGAGATGCTGGCCACTCGAAATGAAACCTTTGAAGGCAAAACCTGTCTCGTCTCCGGTTCCGGTAATGTGGCGCAGTACACAACGGAAAAAATTTTGGAACTCGGCGGCAAAGTCGTCACCCTGTCCGATTCGAACGGATTTATTTATGACGAAGAAGGTATCGACCGGCAAAAACTCGAGTATATTATGCAACTGAAAAACGTTCGTCGCGGCCGCATACGCGAATATACCGAGCGCTACAAAAACGCGGTCTATACGCCGCTTGACAGTATGGATGTCAATCCGTTGTGGAACGTTAAAGCGCACTGCGCTTTTCCGAGCGCGACGCAAAACGAGATCAGTGAAAAAGACGCCGAAAATCTGTTGAACAATGGCGTCTATTGCATCAGCGAAGGCGCCAATATGCCGACCTGCGGCGAGGGCATCAAAATGTTCGTCGATGCCGGTATCCTCTATTGTCCCGGTAAAGCGGCGAATGCCGGCGGCGTTGCCGTATCCGGCCTGGAAATGACCCAAAACAGCATGCGCCTGCCGTGGACGCGGGAAGAGGTTGATGACCGGTTGCGCATGATCATGAAAAATATCCACAAAACCTGCGTTGACACGGCCGAACGTTTCGGCACGCCCGGCAATTATGTCAACGGCGCCAATATCGGTGGTTTCCTCAAAGTGGCGGATGCCATGCTCGATCAAGGTCTCGTTTAAAACAATAATCATCTTCCGTCCCGGAAACGCGATTCCGGGACGGTTTGTTTTATTATTGACTTTGATTCTTGTTTTGTTGATTTTAGAGCATGCCGGATCGATAATATCCGTCACAACAAAGATTCTTTCCGGATGAGGATATCACCGTGAATAGTCATATAGATAAAGCGCTACCGCATGCTGATCCCTTGTGGGTGGAGCACGGTTACGGCACCCGGTTTCAGGGATTTCAGAATCTCATGCGGCTGCGCATTCGTGACATCCTGCTGGTTTCCAGCTTGTACGACCTCTACGTTTTTGAAGAAGATGGCCGTCTCTACGAATTAATCCGTGACAAATACCAAAAACTCAATCTCAGTCATGCGCCGGAACTCACGCGCGTCTCCAATGGCGAGGAAGCCATTGCCCTGGTGAAAGAGGAGCGGCGCTTTGATCTGTTGATCACCACGTTGCATATTGAGGACATGAGCGTGCCGACGTTCGCCAAACGCGTGCGCGACGCCGGTATTGATATCCCCATTGTTCTCCTGGCTTTTGATAACCGGGAACTCTCCGATCTGATCACGCACGGCGCCGCCAATGTTTTTGATGAGGTCTTTATCTGGACCGGCGACTTTCGTCTGTTGCTGGCCATCGTCAAACACCTGGAAGACAAGATGAATGTCGAGCACGACACCAATCTTGTCGGCGTTCAGTCCATTATTGTGGTTGAAGATAATGTTCGTTTTTATTCGAATTTTTTGCCGATCATTTACATGGAGGTGATGCGGCAATCGCAACGGCTCATTTCCGAAGGTATTAACCTGTCGCATAAACAACTGCGACAGCGGGCGCGACCGAAAATCCTCTTTTGTAAAAATTTTGAAGAGGCGTGGAACTATTATCAAAAGTATAATGAAAATATTCTCGGCATCATTTCCGATGTCAATTTCCCGCGCAACGGCAAGTCGGATCCGGAAGCGGGTTTGGAACTGGCGCGTCGCGTGCATGAGGAACATCCGGATATTCCAATTCTGTTTCACTCGGCGCAGCGACAAAATGAAGAGCTGGCCAAAAAATGCGGCGCCGGTTTTGTCCTCAAGACCTCGCCAACTTTGATGCAGGATTTCCGCGACTTTTTGATCGAAAATCTTTCGTTTGGAGATTTCGTCTTTCGCAATAAAGAAGGCCGCGAAGTGGCGCGCGCCACCGATCTGCACTCTCTTGAGCAAGTCCTGCACACCGTTCCGGAAGAGAGCATTGTTTACCATGCCGAGCGCAATCATTTTTCCAACTGGCTAAAGGCGCGTACGGAATTTTGGCTGGCGCACAAGCTGCGGCCGCGGAAAATATCCGATTACCCCTCGGTCGAGGACACGCGGCAGTCGTTGATTAAAGAGTTGCACGATTATCGTAAACTGCGGCAACGCGGCATCATCACCGAGTTTGAGATTGATTCGTTTGATCCTTACAGCAGCATCTCCCGTATTGGCGGCGGTTCGCTCGGCGGCAAGGCGCGCGGCCTCTCTTTTGTCAATATTCTGATCAATAATTATAATGTGCAAAACACTTTCGAGAACGTGCGCATTTACATTCCGCCGGCCATTGTCATTGGTACGGATATTTTTGACGCCTTTATGGCCGAGAATGATCTGCTCAACTTTGCCATCGATTGTAAAGATGATGATGAAATCATTCAGCGGTTTTTGGATGCGAAAAAGTTTCCGCAGGGCATTCTTGGCAATTTGGCGTCGTTCCTCGATTTGGTCGATACGCCGCTTGCCATACGCTCCTCCAGTCTGTTGGAAGATTCACACAATCAGCCTTTTGCCGGCGTCTACGATACGATTATGTTGCCCAATGCCGATCAGGATCCATTGATTCGGTTGCGAAATTTGTTGCAGGCGATTAAACGCGTTTATGCCTCGACCTATCTCAAATCCGCCAAGGACTATATTAAAGCCACCTCGTATCATATTGAACATGAAAAAATGGCCGTGATCGTGCAAAAGATGATCGGCTCCTCGTATGGCGATCGATTTTATCCGGATTTTTCCGGCGTGGCCCGATCGTATAATTTTTATCCGGTAAAACCGCAGACTGCTGCCGACGGCATTGTATCC
>CAYSNA010000377.1:0-2556 GCA_964432185.1 uncultured Cytophagia bacterium | reverse complement strand
TCGCGCTGGGGCTTGGCAAAATGGTGGTTGAAGGAGGAGCCTCGGTGCGATTTTGCCCCAAATATCCCGGCCACTTTAATATGTTTAATGATACCAAGGCGACGTTGCAGAATGCGCAAACCAATTTTTACGCGCTGTCGTTGACGCCGTCGCCGGAAGCCGCCGGAAAACTAGAAAATTTGATTCAGGAGTTTCCTCTAAAAGCTGCTGAAGATGATGGAACATTGTCGCTTCTCGGCTCGACCTACTCGCCGGAGAATAACTCGATTTACGACGGCATCTCGCGTTTTGGATCTCGTCTCGTTACATTTGCGCCGCTCTTGAAGAGCAAAATTTTTCCGCTGCCGCAAATCCTCGAATTAGTGCTCGATATGGGAAGTTGGGGGATGGGCACGCCGGTCGAAATTGAATTTGCCGTGAACCTGCACACGCCGCCAAATCAGCCAAAAGAGTTTGGACTATTACAGATGCGCCCTGTTGTGCTCAACCGCGAGCTGGAGCTGCTCAATATTGAGCAATTTGATAAAAAAGATTTGATTTGCAAAAGCGTCCAGGTGCTTGGCAACGGCGTGCTGCGCAATATTTACGATATTGTCCTGGTGGATCGCGACACCTTTGACCGCGCCAAAAGCCGCCAGGTTGCGGCCGACATTAGTGTTTTTAATGCCGAGCTGCTCGATCAACGGCGCCCATATTTGCTGGTATGCGTCGGTCGTCTCGGTTCGCTCGATCCGTGGCTCGGCATTCCGGTGACCTGGGACCAAATTGCCGGTGTGCGCGCCATCATCGAATCATCATTTCGTGATTTTACCGTGACGCCATCGCAAGGCTCGCACTTTTTTCAAAACCTCAATTCTTTTATGGTGGGGTATTACACGATCAATTCCGGCAATGCCGACAATTACGTGAATTGGGACTGGCTTTTGAAACAGCCGCCGATGAAAAAAACGCATTTTGTCCGGCATTTACGATTTGACAATCCAATTGTGATAAAGATGAATGGTCATGAAAGCAAAGGTATCATTCTGAAACCGGAGGCCGATATTGGACAGCCACGATAAAGTTCCGGAAACGTGCCCGCATTGTGGCAGAAAACTGAGTCCGTGGGAACAGGTGTTGTTGAGCGTCGATCGCGCCCTGATGTGCAAGGGCTGCTGGTATCGCATACTTTTGGACCACAGCGACAATCCGCAAACGGAACCGCCGTCAAAGTATAAAGGTGATAAAAAATGAAATCCTATAATTCTTTTGAGGTGGCGCAAAATCAAGTTCGAAAAGCGGCATCCATTTTAAATTTGAATCAGGCCACGGTTGATCTTTTATCATCCCCGCAACGCGAGTTTGCCTTTACGCTGCCGGTGAAAATGGACAACGGCAGTTCAAAGGTTTTTCAAGCGTATCGTATTCAGTACAATACGGCGCGCGGTCCGGCCAAGGGCGGCATCCGCTTCCATTATGATGAGACCGTCGATACCATCCGCGCCCTCGCCTGCTGGATGTCGTTAAAAACGGCGGTTGTCGATTTGCCGCTGGGCGGCGGCAAAGGCGGCGTGGTGTGCGATCCGCGCCAATTTTCCGAACGTGAATTGGAGCGGATTTCACGCGCCTATATCCGCGCCAGCGCGCCGTACCTCGGTATTGACAAAGATATTCCGGCGCCGGACGTGTATACCAATCCACAAATTATGGCCTGGATGATGGATGAATACGAAACGATTGTGCAGCGGCATCATCCCGGGGTTTTGACGGACAAGCCGATGCAGATTGGCGGTACCGAAGGGCGGCGCGATGCCACGGCGCGCGGCGGCGTTATCACCGTGCGCGAGGCGTGCAAAATTCAACATGTGGATCCAACCGGCACGTTTGCCATTCAGGGATTTGGCAATGCCGGCCAACGCGCTGCCCTGCTGCATCAGGACATGCTCGGCGGCGGCAAACTCGTTGGCGTGTGCGATTCCAAAGGCGGATTGTATAATCCCGATGGCATTGACGTCAAAGAACTCGTTACGTTTAAACTGACAACGGGATCGGTCGTTAATTTTCCCGGCGCCAAAGCCGTGCATCGCGACAGCATCCTGGAGCTTGATGTTGATATTTTGTATCCCGCCGCTTTGGAAAATTCAATATCACTGTTAAATGCCAAAGATATCAAAGCCAAAATCATTTGCGAATTGGCGAACGGACCAACGACACCGGACGCTGATATTTTGTTGAATGAAAAAGGCATCCACGTCATCCCGGATATCCTCGCCAGCGCCGGCGGCGTTACGGTGTCCTATTTTGAAATGGTGCAGGACGGCACGCTGGATTTTTGGGAAGAACATGTCGTGCATGCGCGCATGGACAAAAAACTGACCAAAGCGTATCAAACTGTGCAGGAAGCTATTCGTGAGAAAAAAGTGCATCCGCGTTTGGCAGCCACCATTGTGGGCGTGGCGCGAATTGCGGAAGCGTGCGAGTTGCGCGGCTGGATATGAAATCGTACGTTTTACATTGTCGCGCGGCGTCAGTAATAATCCCCGTTGATCGACAAAAAACATCCACTGGTTGGCATGG
>CAYSNA010000376.1:0-5679 GCA_964432185.1 uncultured Cytophagia bacterium | reverse complement strand
TGGCGGATGGCCTTGTTGTATCTCCTGGCCCATCTCGTGATGACTCGCACCTCGAAGCCATCATCGCACACGAGATGGCGCATATCAAACGTTTGGATGATTTGTGGATTGTTCTGCAACACATCATTCAGGCGGTGTACTTTTTTCATCCGGCTGTCTGGTTGACGAACCATCACATATATGTTGCGCGCGAATGTGTGTGCGACAGCATGGTCCTGGCCCACGGCAAACTGTCGACAACTGTCTATGGTCGGGGACTGATTACCTATCTCACATCAACGTTTTGGGGACTGGACGGCGCAGGCGTTCTCGCCGCGTTCAGCAGTCCGCAAAAAGTTATCAAAACGCGAATCTCGAATTTGAAGAAAGGTCACCGTATGAAAATACCCATTTTATTAAAAATTGTCTTTGTCGTGTTGGCTTTTGTCATTTTGCCGATGGCAGGGCAAACGAAACAACCGGCGGATACCAGTGCACCGACAACAACGGTTGCTGACGAATCAATGACATTTATCAATCCGTTAGAAACGGGAACATACAAACTCACATCCACCTATGGCGAACGTAAACACCCCATTACCGGTGAAATGGCGTTTCATCGTGCGGTTGATCTGGCCGCGAAGGAAGGAACACCTGTCCACGCCGCGGCGACCGGTACCATCACCAAAGTGGTGAGCGACACAAAAGACGGCGGCGCCATGGGCAAATATATTGAAGTGCAGCATGCCAATGGTTTTATGACCCGCTATACGCAGCTTTTTGAGGTTTCCGCGCAAGAAGGGCAAAGCGTCAAAGAGGGTGAGGCTATCGGTCAAGTGGGCAGTTCAGGTTTATCAACCGGTCCGCATTTGCATTTCGAAATCTGGAAAGATGGCGAACATGTGAATCCGGCGGATTATATCGAGTTCTAAACTGCCAAACAGCGTGCCTTGCGGCAACGACTGGATTGGGATCTTTCAACAGTAATGCGGATTTTTAAAATCCTCAAAGCATTATTTTGCAAAAATCCACTCCGGATTACATTGCCTCCCTCGCGATACACGTCTCGGCGCCGATGGTTTCTCACCCGTCGGCGCCTTTTTTCCGGGATAGCATTTCTTTCACGCCATTTACCCGTCGCGTACTTGAATCAACTCATGCGGTCGTTCTCCAAATCCGTTTTAAAACTTTTGTTGAGCGCATAAAACCCTTCAGCGTGTTTTTTTGTGCGGCGAATGAAAGGATCGATTTGGAGAAAAGAAACCGATATTGTTATTCTCATGCGATTGCCTTACATTTCCGCTCAATGGTTAAATTTAGAGATGAGGATAAAGCATGTTCAAAATCGTCACAACACTGGATGACCTGATCAAGGCGTACACCGTACGTGCGGTGGTTTTTATTGGCGAGCAACATTGTCCGTATGACGAGGAAATCGATCAGCACGAGTACAGTTGCATTCATATTCTTGGTGAAGAACATGGCGAGCCGATCGCGGCAGCGCGGCTGCGTTTTCCAGGGCCGTATGCCAAGCTCGAGCGCATTGCGGTGCGGAAAGAATGGCGCGGCCGCGGCCTGGGCCATCAACTGGTTGACTATATGCTCAACGAATGCCGCTCGCGCGGGTACAGCCTGTTTCGAATGCACGCGCAAGCTCATCTGGCGGACTATTACGCCAAACACGGCTTTCTCAAACAGGGCGATATTTTTGTCGAGGCGGGCATCGACCACTACCTCATGGTCCGAGATGAACGCTCAACACAATAAAACCTTTTGAGCCGGAGATATACATTTTGAGTTTACACAAGTTCATTTGCAATACGTTTGACCCGAATTTTTCGAGTTTCGACAATGCGAGCACGAATTGAATCGGATTAAAGCCGGCACCTGCTGCTGCGACCTGTGTTGAAACTCAAAACGCCTCACCGCGTATGCAGCTCTGTCATTTTATTCCGGAGGAGGTTTCGTATGCCAAAAAGTCTTTTCATTCTTATTGTTCTCGCGATGATGTCATCCCTGTTCGCCAAACAGGACATTGATAAAAACTTTCATCAATCCTACGATGTTCAGCAGGGCGCCGTCCTCATTTTGAAACACGGCGATGGCAATGTTGAGGTGACGACCTGGGAAAAAGATGTTGTTGATATCGATGTCATCTATCAGGCGACATTTTCCGGAATGACTCGCCTGGAACCGAAAGATTTTATCGTCGAATTTGAAAAACGCGGGGAGCACATCACCGTTGTTGGCCGCGAACCAATGATAATGGGACTTGGATCGCATCGGGTGCTCAAGTACGAGTACACAATCAAAGCGCCGTCTTATGTCTCGCTGGACATTCACGGCGTTGACGGCAATGTTGAGGTCACTGGCCGCGACGGCGACATCAACGTCCGGACCGTTGACGGCAATGTTGATCTTCAGGATGTGAACGCCCAAATCGTCGATGTTGAGAGCATTGACGGGAATTTAGATCTGGCAAAAATAAAGGCCGATATCAAAGCCGAGACCGTAGACGGCAACATTTCTATGCGCGATGTTATGGATTCGCAGTGTCGTTGTAAATCCATTGACGGCAACATATCCATTGACGGCGGCTCCGGCAGTTTTGAAGCGAGCGCTGTTGACGGCAACATCAGGCTCCTCGGCGTTCGAGCCGATCAGATTGATGCGCATACATCGGACGGCCGTATTGAACTGGAGCTTGATGGATCAGAGGCGCCTGATATCAATCTTAAATCGGGTGATGGCAACGTGCGCGTTACGCTCGCCAGTGGCACCTCGGTTAAAATAAATATCACCACAGGCGACGGCAGCATTCGCACGAACCTCTCCCCTGTCTCGGACATGGATATGGATGATGATTTCTTCCAGGGCTCAATCAACGGCGGCGACGGCTCGCTGAGAATCCGAACCGGCGACGGCAGCGTCAGTGTGGTGGAGCGATAGCGTTCACAGCTTCAGATTTTCACGGATGTGACAGAGTTGGAACCTGCCGGGATCCGCACCCAATCAAGGGATTCCGGCCGTATTCTCGCTGTGTCGATTCGTGAGTGTTTTTTTGACCGTTTTTTTCGTCCCCCCTCCATCCGGCACATCCGGGCGTCATTTCTTTCCACTAAATAGTAATAGGACTTGTAATTATTTTTTTTTAAATTTGTGGCACATCAACAAATAAATTTTATAAACACAAAAGGGAGTTCCCGTGAAACTTTTAACCTCAATCCTCATTTCGATCACTCTGCTGGCTTTTTTGGCCTCGTGCAGCAACACATCTGATGGCGGCAATATCGTCCTCAAATCAAATCAAGATTCCGTCAGCTACATCATTGGTACGCAAATGGCGCAATCGCTTGAGCAGGTTACTGACGATGTTGACACCGAACTGATCATCAAAGCCATGCGCGCACAACTGGCGGGCAAGGAATCGCTTATTGAGGACGCGACCGCGCAAAAAGTAATGCGCGACTTTTCAAATAAACTGCGCGAAAAACAGCAAGCGGAGCGCCAGCAAGCGGCCGAGAAAAACCTTGCTGACGGTGCGGCATTTTTAGAAGAAAATAAAACAAAGGACGGCGTCATTACCACGGAAAGCGGTTTGCAATATATCGTTCTTCAGGAAGGCGACGGCCCGAAACCCACAGCCGAGGACAGAGTCAAAGTCCATTACGTTGGCACCACCCTGGACGGCGAAGAATTTGACAGCTCCGTTGCGCGCGGTGAACCGGCGACTTTTGGCGTCACCGGCGTCATTAAAGGCTGGACCGAAGCGCTGCAATTGATGAGCGTTGGCAGCAAATATAAATTATTCATTCCGTCGGAACTGGCCTACGGCGCCCGCGGCAATCGTAATATTGAGCCGAACTCGACTCTGATTTTTGAAGTTGAACTTTTAGGTATCGAATAGATTTTTTTCTCCAGCTCTGTTGGTATAATATTTTTGCTTTTGATATAATCCAAGCACAGGTTCGCTCGAGCCTGTGCTTGATTTTTTATAGACAGAATATTTTAACCGGAGCTACCCATGTTGCCACAAGGCGAAAGAACGCGTAGAGCTGTTCGCTGGATTTCAGATTCGCTCAAAGAGTCGGATATGTCTAAAGTAAAATCGCTGGTTCACCAGGCTATTTTTAAATTTGATCTCAATCCAAAGGAATCCGAAGATCTGATCCATTTTTATGAGCGCGCAACGGAGAATGATATTTTCCCAAAATGAACTGTGATGTCCTTTTTCTTTATCCCCCCGTTTCCAAACCGGCCGAACCGCCCGCTGGTGTAGCGCAGCTCCAAAGTGCGTTACAGGCGCATCACATAACCTGTGCGGTCATCGATGCTAACCTTGATGGACTGACCTATCTGCTCGACTCGTCCACACCCGGCGACACACGTCGCCAGCAAACCGCTTTTCGAAATCGTCAAAAAAATATGCGGACCGTGCGTTCGCTCGCCGGTCTGAATAAATTTGATCACTATAAACGCAGCATTCTCGAATTGAATCAGGTGCTTGGTTTTGCCGGTCAGCCATTTAACGCCGGCATCAATTTCACAGATTTCAAACACAGAGAATTTGTCCCGGTTCGCAGCGACGATTTGCTTCGCGCCGCTGCACGGCCGCAGGACAATCCGTTTTATGATTATTTCATCAACAGGTTATTGCCGGACATTGAAAGGCATTCGCCGAACATCATTGGGATTTCATTAATTTATCTCAGCCAGGCCGTCACAACGTTTGCGCTCATCGGCCTGTTGCGTCAGCGTTGGCCGGAAGTGAAAATTTTTCTCGGCGGTGGTCTGGTCACCTCGTGGATGAGTCAGCCTGGTTGGCGAAATCCGTTTGGCGGCCTGGTGGAAAAACTCTTTGCTGGTCGAGGCGAGGAGCCGCTCCTGCGCTACTTGGGCGTCACCTCTCCGGCGGCAGAACACTTTACTCCCGATTACGCAAACACAGCCTGGGATGATTATTTTTCACCCGCGCGCATTCTGCCGTACAGCGCGTCAACCGGCTGTTATTGGCGGAACTGCACGTTTTGCCCGGAATGCGCCGAAGGCAATAAATTCAGTCCTTTGCCGCACTCGCACGTTCTTGAGGATCTGGCTCGCCTGCAGGTTCACAAACCGGCGCTCATTCATTTTCTCGATAACGCCCTGACGCCGGCGCTGTTGAAAAGAATAATCTCAACGCCATTGCCGGCGCCCTGGTATGGCTATGTCCGCTTTATTAAAGAACTTGAAGATGCGGATTTCTGTGTGGCGCTGCGACGTTCCGGCTGCCTGTTAATCAAACTTGGATTGGAATCGGGTAATCAAAACGTGCTGGATGCGATGCGAAAAGGTATCGATATTTCGCGCGTCAGTCTTATATTGCATAATCTGAAAAAAGCCGGTATTTCGACCTATATTTATCTGCTGTTTGGCACGCCGTACGAAGACGAAAATCAGGCGCGCGATACGCTGAACTTTGTGCTGGACCATGC
Organism: uncultured Cytophagia bacterium; assembly: GCA_964432185.1. Classification (GTDB taxonomy): domain Bacteria; phylum Zhuqueibacterota; class Zhuqueibacteria; order Residuimicrobiales; family Krinioviventaceae; genus Kriniovivens. Next base: position 226 of record CAYSNA010000376.1, on the reverse strand, counting down.
CGATTGTATCAACTTTATCAATCCGGCCATTTTTAATCTGCCCGTCTTTAGCGACGAAGCCGCGTTTCATTCCACACACACATTTTATGAGGGTGATCTGACATTGTATCACGATTTTGATCATCCGAAAGGCTGGTCGCGCGCCCAGGTTCGGCAGTTTTTGCAAAAGGAATTTCGATCGCAGCCGGTCATCAAAAAGATTTTACTGGCTAATCCGCCGTTTTTC
>CAYSNA010000375.1:0-5682 GCA_964432185.1 uncultured Cytophagia bacterium | reverse complement strand
TGAGGAACCTTTCTCCATTAAAATGTGAATCGAGTTATCATAACGAAATGGGCGTTCACGATCATCCCGATTCGTTTCAACTTTCCATTTCATCCATTCACGGGCGACAATTTACACAATTGTTGCGCGCTATCAAATAATTGATTTCAAATTTTTGCATGCAGGAAGGAGACGTGCTCTACCGTCAAGGTGACGGCGCCAAAATTCTCCTCGACCATTCCCGTCAAAAGATACGGACGCGTATTGGACAACATGTAAACAAATCGCGCATATGCCTGCGGAAAAAAGGTCGTCTCGTACAACGCCGTAGTATCCTCAAAACTGATGAACTCCATCAAGTCCTGCTTTTTGGTAGTGACGGTTTTGCCCGACACGAACCAGCCTACCGTGCGCACCCGTTTGCCAACGTATCGAAACAGGTCTTTGGCCTGTATGGTCCTCGCACGTTCGAGTTCGACGCGGTACAATGACAGCGGATGCTGCGACACCAGGAAGCCGAGCGTTTCAATTTCCTGCCCTAGCACCGTCGTCGCTTCATAGTCAGGCGGTTTGGGCAAATCGTCAAGGGCAGGCAACATGGCCGTGTCATCAAACAAATCCAGCGTATCCGATTTTTTCCGCACAAATTCAGCCCGATGAAAGTGCAGCCGCCATAACAATTCCGCTCTGGAGGCGTTCTCAAGAGCATCAAAACAACCGGCCTTGACGAGGATCCTGACGTCCGACGGATCCATTTTTACCCGTTGCATAAAAGAATCAAAAGAGCGAAACAAACCGTGTCGCTCGCGTTCTCGCAAAAGTCCATCCACAGCTTTTTGGGACAGGCCTTTTAACTGCATGAATCCAACGCGCAATTTTCCCGCTTTGCCCACATACTGAAATTGACTCTCATTGATATCCGGCATCAACACCGAGATGCCCATTCGCCTGGCCTCGGAAATATAACCAAAGGTTGAATAGAAGCCGCCGCGGTTTGACAGCACGGCGGCGATAAATTCTGCCGGATAATGCGCGCGCAGGTAGGCGGATTTGTACGCCACCAACGTGTAACTGGCGGAATGCGGTTTGCAGAAACTATAGCCGTCGAACGACAAAATCATCTGCCAGACTCTGTCGATCACCTCGTCCTCCACCCCGTTTTGTTGCGCGCCATTTTTGAACTGCAAATAAAAATCGCGCAACTGTTTGGCCTTGTGTTTTTTGTTGACGATCTTGCGCAGCATATCCGCATCTGCGGCATTAAAATTCGCCATGGCCATGGCGGCCTGGCTCATCTGCTCCTGGTACACCATCACGCCAAGCGTTTCGCCCAAAACATTTTCGAGAGATGGATGTACATGCTGCCAGGTGTCGCCATGCAGCCGCTTCACCCAGTCCTGAATATATTGATTGGACGCCGGGCGAATGATCGAGGTGACGACTACATTGAGGGAAAAATGATCCGAATTTTGATACAACTCAAAGGGCATCGCATGCGATACCTTTTTTAAAAGCTGCCGCGTGGCCGGACTTTCGAAATAAAACACGCCCATGGTGTCGCCGTCATAAAAACGCCGGATCGTTGCCGGATCATCATAGGGATTCCACTCAGTGTAATCAATGTCGAGACCGTAATGCGCTTTTACCGCCTTGAGCGTATCACGAATGACCGCCAGGGACCGGTTGCCGAGAATATCCATTTTGACGAGTTTCATATCCTCGGACTGATCTTTTTCCCACTGTACGACATTGATGATGTTGCCGTCGTTGTCAAATTCCAGACTGTCATTGGACATCACATCATCCGCCAACAGCAGCACTTTTTTTGCCGGTTGATACGGCACATAGTGATCCAGCGGTTCGGGGGCGATGACGACGCCGCCGCAATGCACACTCATATGGCGCGGATAACCGCGTATCTTTTCAGCGAGCGCCATAATCTCCGGCCAAGGCGGCGGAAACTCTGTTTCCTTGTAAATGGGATGCGTTTGCGTCATCTCCCAAATGCGATCGGGCTGCCAATACGAATTCATCTTTTTGGTGATGTCGCCAATTTCGCCGTCCGGCAGGCCATACACTTTGGCAATTTCGCGCACGGCGGATCGGGCTTTGAAGGTGTTATGATTGGCGATCATGGCGGTGTGATCGTGGCCGTAGGTGCTGAACAGGTATTTCAGCACCGTATCGCGCTCATCCCAGGCAAAATCCACATCAATGTCCGGCGGATCCTGGCGGCCTTCATTGAGGAAACGCTCGAAAAAAAGATTGTACTTGATCGGATCAACATGCGTGATGCCGAGGGCATAGCTCACCAGACTGGCCGCCGCCGAGCCGCGTCCGCAGGTGAGTTTGACATGGCGGGCAACATCCGCCAGCACGAGGAAATAGGCGGCAAATCCTTTGCGTTTGATGATGTCCAGCTCGTAATCGCGCCGGTTTTCAATCTCGGTCGTCAAACGGCCGTAGCGCCATTCAATGCCGTCGTTCACATCATTTTCGAGCTGCGCGAACAAACTGTCGCCCTGTTTGTTCTGAAACTGCGGAAAAACGAATTCGCCGAAATCGAGATCAAACTCACAGGCTCGGGCGATTTTCTCTGTGTTGGCGATGGCCTCTGGGCAATCCGGAAACAGGTGTCTCATCTCTTCGGCAGATCGAAACCAGGCATCGTGATGCGCCAGCTCATCCGGCGGCACGCGTTTTAGCGTCGTGTTCAAGTCAATGGCGCGCAGCAAATGGTGCGTCCGCCAATCCGATTTATCGACAAAATAAACAGCATTGGTCGCCACGGGCGGGATATGATTTTGCCGGCAAAATTTCAAAACGGCTTCGCGATTACCATACGGTCGCAGCTCGCCGAAAATGTCTGTCCGGGAATCGCGTTCAATCAACAACTTTAGGAGCGGAATATCATTGGAGAGGAGAAAAACATGATGGTGATGTTCCAGAACGTCAAATAGAGCGATGTCTTTTTCATTATGGATTCGGCAAATCGCATGACAGAGGAATTGATAGCCCGACATATTTTGGGCCAAAACCACACACTCATGATGATCTGCCACCAGGTGCGCCCCCGCGATTGGCTTGATGTTGAAATCCCGCGCCGCCTCCAGGAACCAGCCAAGACCGTAAATCCCGTTGGTTTCCGTCAGCGCCAGGTGCGACATACCGCTGCGCTGCGCCGCGGCGCAAAGCTCTTGAATCGTGTTGGCGCCTCGACAAAATGAATAATTCGAGTGCGTATGCAGATGAACAAAATGTGACATTGTTTGTTTTGGTTTAAAACTCAGCCTTATGTCTCCGTTCCATCTCGCCTTGAACGTGGAACGGAGCTCCGTCGACCTATGTCATCCTGTCGTCTCAACTAAAATCGAATGGTATACTTTACTTTCAAGCGCGCGGAATTTTCAATGGTCTCGTATCGCTCAAACGGATCAAGCGTGATGGATTTCCAGACGAAAAAGATTTCGCGTCCGGGTTTAAGAATCCAGACAAAGCGCGATTGCCAGCCCATCTTTTTTGACAGGTTATCATACTGGATGAAATTGTACAAAAACATGGTGGGACTGAACAGGACATTAAAATTCACCCGCGCAATATCCGTATTAAAATCGCCGGTTTTCAGCGAGACATCGTTGTGTTCATACGCCAGGCCGAGCAGGAACGGCACACCGATTTTCCACGCGGCTTCGATTTCATACTGGGTTCGCCGGCCGGCATAAAATCCGCCCCATTGAATATCGGAGGCGATAAAAAAGGGCCGGCGCTGCGCTGTCGTCGCTTCGAGTTCATACCGCCAAAAGGTGTAATCACCCACGGGGATGACATGCTTGTCTTTTTTGGTGGGATGGATATCAAAGGGATCAAGCAACTTTTCATATGAATGAGTAACGCTGAACCCGATGACCTCGCCGGACAGAAATTCGACATGGAACGGCATTACACCCAAGTCGTGCGTGAGTTCAACATTGTTCAGATCGGTGATATAATTGAGATGGACACCGGTGATCGTCTGCAGGATGCCAAGGATTTTCGGACGCGGCCCAATACCGCCGCGAAAATAACTTTGCCGAATGCCGCGTCGCGGCACAAACCCGATACCGGCGTCAAAATTTTCGCCGATCTCATGAAAACCGGCAACGATCCAGATAAAATCATTCGGATAAAAAAAGGAAACGCCATACGCGTGATCGCTGCCCGTCGAGTCGTCCGTATTCGATCGCAAACCAAAGAATGAGATAGACATGTTTTTGTTGCCAAGAAATTGCGATGACCCCAACCGGGCATCCAGTCCGACCACCCCGTTGTTCGCGCCGTGCTCCGATGTTTTCAGCGTACCGATGGCACCGAGAACAGACTGGCGGCCGATGTTTCGTGAAACGCGGCCAACGGCATTGTTCACCGCGCCCGCCTGACGATCTTCGACAATATCAAGGAAACCGAGATTCCAATCGCCCACCTGGCCGGTCAATTTGGCGCCGCCCAGAATCGGAATGGGATTGCCGTCGCTATCCAAACCCAGTCGGCGCGAGAAAAACGGCATGAGTGACGTTTTGTATGGATGATCCTGCTCCCCATCAATAGCAAAATTGAAATAATTGGCGCCATCCAAAAAGAAATCGCGTTTTTCTTCAAAAAAGAGCGGAAAGCGCGTCAGGTTGATCTGTCGGTCATCCACCTCGGTTTGGGCAAAATCGGTGTTCATGGTCAGAGCGCTCTTGAGTCCCGGCGTAATTTGATAAAAGGCATCAAAACCAACAGCCGTCGGCGTTTTCAACGATTTGTCTTTTTTATGCTCCGATCCGACCAAGGCATACGGGACAACATCCAGGCCGATGCCCTGAGACATGCCGGTCATGCCGGTCAGCGCGCCGGCATCGGACACCTGGAATTTAAAACTGTCCAGATTCGCCACCGGCCAGTAGCCCTGTTCATTTTTACGGGTCACCTGCCGAATCAGCTTTAAGCCCCAGGTCGTCTGCCCCTGGCGAAAACTCATGGTTTTAAACGGAATGGCAATTTCACCTTCCCAGCCCCAGTCGGTGATATGCGCCGCACCGTCCCATAAACCATCCCAGGATTTGTTAAAGGCGGCGCCGTTCTGGCTCACCAGCGCGTCACCAATGCAGCCGCGCGGATTGATTTGAAACCAGTAGGCGTTGCGTTTATCGTAAAACGTATCGATAATAATTTGCACTTTATCGTCAAAACCAAGGCTGACATCACGGGCCAGTTCCTTGGCGGTAATTTTCTCCGGTTCGCCATCATAACATTGAAAACCGAGGTACAAATTGTCCGCGTCATACAAAAGATAAAAAAGCGTTTTCTCGGTCATCGGTTCGCCGGTGTCGGGAATGCGTTGAATAAAATCGGTAATGAGTGCCGCATTCTCCCAGATCGTCTCATCGACTCTCCCATCGATGCGCGGCGGAATGGTTGTTTGTTTCGCCTCGATTGTTGTTTGCGCATGAGCAACCATTGAGAGCGGTAGCAAAAGAATCATCAACAGGCGTCGCACGGTGGTCTCCATCACAAAGTTCACATCCAAACGGCACAAGCTATTGATATTTTTTTTTACTCGCAATACATTTGCGGTGTTGTGGATCATTATGACCATGTTTTACAAACCGGTGAAAGGCTTTTTTTTGTGATGGAAAAGTTGTACATTTTAAACGATCAATCAATCCACTGAACCGGAAAAGC
>CAYSNA010000374.1:0-5685 GCA_964432185.1 uncultured Cytophagia bacterium | reverse complement strand
GCGGATTGATTTCTTCCGTCAAATTGAAAAAGCGTTAAAAAAACATGCGAACGTGCGACTGTTGTTCATCATGCGTGAAGAATACATCGCTCAGCTTCAACCCTTCCTGTCGTACCTGCCGGACAAATTGCGCGTTCGTTACCGCCTTGAATGTTTAAAAAGAGACGCAGCGCTGGATGCAATTAAAAAACCTTTGCGCCCTTCACATAAATATTTCAAGGAAAACGTCGCTGAAACATTGGTCGACAATTTATTAACAGCGCGCGTTGAATCCATTGACGGCAGTATCATCAGTGCGCAGGGGGAATATGTTGAGCCGGTGCAGTTGCAGGTGGTGTGCGAAAGTCTTTGGTCGGCCTTGCCTGATTCTGTGACGGAAATCACGGAAAAACAGTTGCAGAATTTTGGCGATGTAAACCAGGCATTGCAGCACTTTTATGAAAACTCACTGCAAAAGACAAGCAGAGAAACCGGCATCAGTGAAGGCACGCTGCGGAGCTGGTTCAATAATAAACTGATCACTCCGGTCGGCACACGCGGCACGGTGTATCGCGATACCAGTTTAACCGGCGGCATTCCGAACACCGCGATTGATATGCTCGAAAGCGTGCATCTGGTACGCGGCGAATATCGCGGCGGCGTTCGCTGGTATGAATTGACGCATGATCGATTCATCGAACCCATCCAGAATTCAAATACAGAATGGTGGTCGCATCAAACCGTCGGCGAACAAAATCGCAAACAGCTTGAACAGCAATCTTTGGCCTGGCTGAACTCCAATCGAAATTCACAGCATTTGCTCGATGAAGCGGCTACCCGGAGCGCTGAAACCTTGATCAGCAGCGGTGTGCTGGATGATAAAAGGGATGAATCACTCATTTCATTCGTATCGGCCAGCCGGGCAGAACTGGAACGGCAACGCGCCGAAGCCAAAACGCGCGCGGCCAAACGCTTGCGAAAAATGGTCGCGGCGCTTGTGCTGGTTACGGCTTTGCTGTTTCTGTGTGCCGCGGTTGCGATCACCATGGCAAAAACCGCTGATATAGCTTCGAAGAACGCCAAAAAGCAGGAAAAGATCGCTTTGGTCGCGCGTGATTCGGCGACAGTGGCCCAAAATCGCGCTGAAAGGAATGCAGTTTTGGCTCAAGATGCAAAAGCAGAGGCAGAAGTGTCCCAACGAGTTGCCGAGCTCGAACGAGATCGCTATCAAAAGGAAAAAGACATAGCCGATTCGCTTCGCCGAATAGCGGATAGCGCACGCCAAAAAGCTGAAAGCGAGGAGGACAAGGCATTAAGACTGGCTGAAGAGGCGAGAGAACAAAAAGAAAAGGTGGATGAATGGAATAATCTCATTTCTGTCGCCCTGGCGTTGTCGGAAGAGGCGGTACGTCAGCAAAAAGCAGATCACTACGAGCTGGCGGCATTGCTGGCGGCGCAAGCCCACCAGTTTGACATCATCACCGGCAATACCTTTCAGGATGATGTTTTTGATGCGCTGCGCGTCGTTGTCAACACGCCGATTTTTCAGGACGATAGTCAACCCGGTGGACCACGAACGCTGGATGCACATGAAAACTGGGTGCGCGGTTTGGCCGTTCAGCCACACGGCTCCCATCTTGTGTCGATTGGTGATGATGGCGCCGTGCTCTGGTGGACGTTTGCAAACGGCATTACACAATCAATCCCGCTCATCGAACATCAGGCAAAATTAAGAGCAGTCGTCTTTCATCCGTTGGGTCGAATTCTGGCGTGCGGTGATGAGAATTTTACCATCACGATGATTCATGTCAATGGTGCAAAATCAAACTCGGAAAGCCTGACAGGGCACAACGCTCCCATACGCGCGCTCGCCTTCCATCCAAAAGGCAACATCCTTTTCTCCAGCAGCGCAGATGGCGCCTGCCTGTTGTGGGATTTTTCGAAAAACGGCCGAGCACCCCAGAGCACTTTTAAATTACCTGCTCCGGCTAATTGTGCAGTTTTTACCTCGAATGGTGATCTCATCGTCGGCACGGAATCCGGCCAGATAGTTTACGGACAGTTACAGGATAGCCCGATCACATTCGTTCAGTCGAAAGAAATACAAGCGCATCAAAGCGCCGTTCAGTCGATGGCGCTTAAGACCGACGGAACCATTCTTGCGTCCTCCGGGTACGATGCAAGTGTTAAACTCTGGTCTATTGACAGCCTTGGCCTGGCGACGGCACCTTACAAAGTGTTGTTCGGCCATGAGGGCCCCGTCAATGCTGTCGCCTTTAATCCTCGTTTTCCCATTCTCGCCTCCGGCGGTTCGGATAAAACAGTACGATTGTGGACGCTGCCCAACTTGAATAATCGGCCGATTATCCTGAAAGATCATGACAGATGGGTCCTCTCGCTGGCATTCAGTACGAGCGGTGATACCCTCTTTGCCGGAACCGGCAACAAAACAATATACGCCTGGCCAACCCGTTCGGATTATCTTGCCAACATCATCAAGCAGGTCATTCCCCGCCCTTTGACACCCGAAGAATGGGATACCTATATCGGCGAGAAAATTAAATATGACAAATACGTGCTCTCGTCGCAGTCATCAGAATCTCAAATAGAGGGACGTAAAAATGATCAATCAGGGAATTGATATAAATAGGAATTATCACCATTGAATCAATACGGGAGTGTGAACGTGAATTGCTCAATAAAGATTCTTGTATATTTAGTGTTGATGTTCGCCGGCCACCTATTGATCAGCGACAACGGTCTTTGTCAAAGCAGCAACGACGGATCAAGCATCTTGCGCACGGCAGCGCAACATTACGAACAGGGATTGTTTCAACAGGTCATTGACGAGCTCGAATCATCCATCGCTCAAAAACAGCTTAAAACCGACCAGGACAAGTGTGAAAAACAGGCATTGCTGGCCCGCGCCTATTTCGCACTGGATAATCCTGATATGGCACAGAAAGCGATCGACAAACTTTTGGCCATCAATCCTGAATACATCCCGACATTTCCACAGGATCACGATTTTCAAAAAATGGTCACGGACAAAAAAAGGAAACTTGCTCGGAAGAAGGAACGCAGAAAGCAGAGCTATCGGATTATTGGCAGCGTCACCGCCGTCGCCGCTGCGGTTTGGTATGTGTGGCCGGAACCCAAGGACAAGCCTTTACCTAATCCACCCGGGCCGCCGCCGGTGTATTAACGGGATCGTTAGCCCAAGAGGAGATGATGAAAAATCAAATTATATATTGTGCCATTGCTCTTTTTCTTTTTTCGTCGTTGTTGGCCCAAACAGAGGAAAATCATCCGCCGAAGATAAATCCTGAGAATCCAATTGAGAACCAGACGCTCCGGCCGGGTGACCAATTTGTCGTTGAAGATCTTAACAATCATTTTTCCGATCCGGATCCCAACGATGTTCTTACTTTTAGCGCCGCCAGTTCAAAAAATGCTGTTGCGCAAGCCCGAGTGGAAGGAACAAAACTAATCATCACGGCACAGCCATTGGAGGCGACCGATGAAACAACCATCGCGGTTACAGCGGAAGACTTGGCGGGTAAAACTGAAACAATGACATTTATCGTCAAAGTCGTCAATAACTCACCGCAGGTCATCGGCAGTCGGGCTGATACGACAATCCAGATGACCATAAACGATACGGTGGTGGTGAAAGATTGGCGAGGTCAATTCGATGATCCGGATGGTGATCCTCTGACGTTCAAGGCCAAGAGCTCCAGTGAACACTTTACGGTTGTTATGAATGGCGATACGCTCTTCATCATGTCAGCAGAAACAAGGGACACCAGCGAAATCACCGTGCAGGCGGACGACGGATATGGCGGAACAGAAGTAATCACTTTTACGGTTTCATCGCTGAATAATCCTCCCCGGGTTGTGAATAAATTGCTCGATATCAACATGATCGTCACGCAAACAGAAAGAATATCTATTAAAAATACATTCGAGGATGATCCCAAAGATACACTCATGTTTTCGGTGGAAAGTACAAATCCATCAATTGTCGAGGTTACTTTAGATTCTGTTACGATGGAATTGATTCTTACTGCTTTAAAAGTTGGACAAGACACTATCCTTGTTCGAGCTGAAGATGAGGCGGGTGAAACGGCTATTGATACCTTCAAGATCACCGTTTTTAGCCGAGCGCCTTTCGTACGACAGCACATCGATGATCAAATAATAACCATCGGCAAAACGCTTTTCTTGCCGTTGCAAGATTATTTTGGCGATCCATTAAACAATACTCTAAAATTTGCCGCAGTCAGTCAAGATCCGCAACTTGTTTCGGTGCACATTCCCCACAATACAGATATGTTATCTGTCACAGTAAATTCAACCGCCACGGCTGACGACTTTGCAGATATCATTGTAACGGCAGATAATAATTTTGGCGTTGGAAACGCAGCGGACACCTTCCGCGCCGATGTAAACGTTAATCCGGATTTTCGCACGGATCAACAGAAAATAAAGGACATGTGTCTGATTGTCGGCAGTAATCCACGCAAAATTGGCCTGTCCACCATATTTGCAGATGCCGACAGTGGCGATTCCTTACGCTATAGCGCCTACAGTAAAAATGAAGATATGGCATTTGCGTTTTTGTCGGAGGATTCTCTTATTGTTCTCTTAAACCACCCCCAGCCTGACGTAACTGCTTGCATCATCTACCAGGCATGGGATCGTTTTGGCAACGGTCCGGATGTCGGTACAAAAATCGATTCGTTTCTGGTTACAGCATCAGCCAAACCGCCGGCGATTTCTTTATTTGAGGGTGAAGAAATGATCCTGTCCCCCGGCGAACCGGCCGAGATCAACGCGACAATTACTGACGTCACACGGATCAATAGCGTGACCATTCGTTGTAGCTGTATAGATATGCCGGAACAAGAATTAAAATACCGCATGTTCCGTAAGGATTCCTCATCCAACGTTTACACCGCCACGCTGCCCGAAACATTTATCAAAGACCGCAGCATTGCCTTTCAAATGAATGCCATAAATGAGTATGGCATCAGCGGATGTTCAGCTAACTATACAAGACCCGTTCAAATTTCTCAATTACAAAAATCCACGCGACAACCTGGCGGAGGTGATCGGGAGGCGTATGAGCTTTTTTCCTTTCCGCTTGAGCTCGACAACGCTCGGATTATCGATGCGCTCGAAGGCGAATTTGGTCCTTATGATCCTGTCAAATGGCGTGCTGTTATGCCTTCATTCAAGGATGGAAAAAATATTTTTACCGAAATAACGGGTTCGACTCGCCTTTATGGTGGACAAGCCTGTTGGCTCATTGTCAAAAACTCAAAAAACAAAATCACCATCGGTCCCGGCAAAACCGCCGTACCCAACGCGGCGGATAGCCTCTTCCACATAAAACTTGCGGCAGGATGGAATTATATCGGAAATCCGTTTACTTTTCCCATACCGATTCGACAAACGCATCTCGACACCAGCGCTACTCCAAGCACACCGGAATTTTGGGGATATGATCACGTCGGATGGTACAAGTTAAATCAAAATGAAAGTCTTACGCCGTTTTTCGGTTATGCCGTGTTTGTTCAGAGCGAATCGGAGCTGTTAATTGATCCCAGAACCCGCAACAATTCAATCGTGCAATCCGTTACGGAGTCAAGTTTGTGGGACCTTCACATTCTGGCTCAGTGTCAAAACGCTCAGGACAATCAC
>CAYSNA010000373.1:0-5694 GCA_964432185.1 uncultured Cytophagia bacterium | reverse complement strand
TGGAATAGCTCGCCGTCAATCCCCAGCAATTCTCGCCATAGCCTTTGTAGTTTTTAGGATTGTCGATACAATATTGGCGATTCAATAAAGTGTGATTGACGTTGTGCTGCCAGTAATCGGCATATTGATCTTTTAAATGTCGCGGATCGAGTCCGAGATACGAATAATGCGCCCAAAACAGCGGCCCGCCTTTTTCACCTGCGCCGTTGTGCTTGAGAACGAGCGGCAGCTTCATATCACTCGGATCGCGAACAATGTCACCGTTCCTCGCCCAGCCTTGATGATAGACGTCCGGTGAAATGGCGTGCATGGGAGAGGAAGCGGCGAGCACATAGGTGATCAAGCATTCGTTATAACCGCGGATTTGAAAATTCATCTCCCATGCATAATTGGGGGACCAGTGCCAGTAGAGCACGTTTTCGTTTTGGGTGAACCAGCCCCATTCGACCTCACGCCACAATTTGTTTATTCGATCGGCGAGCTGTTTTTCGTTCTCGTTTCCATCGCCAAGATATTGTCGTACGGCGAGCAGGCCTTGCATCAAATACGCCGTTTCCACCAGATCAGCGCCGTCATCTTTTGGGCCGAAGGGTACGGTTTCCCCGGTCTCGCCATTCAGCCAGTGCGGCCAGGCGCCGTGAAAACGATCAGCCGTTTCGAGAAAGCCAATGATTTTTTCAAATCGCGCAACACCTTCATCTCTGGTGATTAATCCACGTTCAATGCCGACCAAAATCGCCATCAGGCCAAAACCGGAGCCGCCGCTGGTAACGACGTGTTTGTCGTTGTCCGGATAAACATCATCCACATGAAAACGTTCGCGCGCCAGGCCCGAGTTCGGTTCGGCGCCGTCCCAAAAGTAATTAAAGGTGCGGTGCTGCACGAGGGTGAGGAGGGCATTGTCGGAGAGCTTTTTATTGGATGTGCAAGAGAGCAGTGCAATTGCAGCGCTCAGGAGGATATATTGAGTTTTCATCGGACCACCAAAATTTCTTAAAAAAATTTTTGATAATGATATTGTTTATCTCCAGAAAGTATGAAAATATCGTACTTTTTGGAGGATATCAAAAGGTTTTATAAAGGTTGAAATCAAATGATGCAAAAAACTCGCCGTGAAATTTGAATGAGAAAAAACTCAACAATTCATTCTCTTAGGTTAGCCCCATATCCTTTTGGACTTTCTAACAATCTCATTTGTTGATCAACATGGGCGATTCGTTTGGCCACACCGTATATCGAATTCTCCTCGACATCTTCATTGCCCCATTGATGCCAACCTTCTCGATTAAATCGAGCAAATAGTTCAAGGTAAGGACCAGGAGAACATTCTTCAATTATGTCGTAAATCTCATCAGGTTTACGAGAGTGTTCGCGTTTTCTTGTGGACAGGAGGTTCACTTGCGTTCTTCCCGGTTGTAATGTGCGCATTGAACCTCGCACGCCAAAAAGGATCAATTCCGTGACGTTCCGAAAATAAAAACCAACACCACGTCCATCTGGCCCGCCATCTTTTTATTTCATTTGCCCATAAGCTTTCGATACACACCATGTCCTCGAAACTCAATCACACCTTGATCTCGAAGAACCTGGAGTTGTTGTCTCATTTTTTCACGAATAAAATTATTGTTTGGAAAAATTCGTTTCATTTGATCTTCAAATGAATAGATCTGATTTAAAGAAAATTCTGTACTTTCAATTTTATCTAAAATATTTAACATTTGAACAAGCCAGCCCCGACTCTCACTTTTTCGATTCGCAAGAAACGCCGTTTTTGACCAATTCTCTAAAACATCCTTTTTTGATTTCTCCTGACCTTTTTTAATGAAAAAGATTTTGCCAGTGGAAGGTATTTGATGTAAAAGAATATTGCATCCAATCCAGCCTGCACGTCTGGCTGAAGATTTCAGCGGTTTTCTTTTTTCAATTATTTCATCAACAAAATAATGGCTAGGAATCACAAAAAAGTCATGCACACGGAACGAACTCGAATAATGGAGTAGAAAAAAATGTGGGCTTCTCTTAGAATTAATTCGCTTGATCATGGAGTCATATGCGCCATCAACAATTTTGTTCGCGAGTTTATCCTTTTGACTCTTCAATTCATACTCAAATTGACAGGCAGGACAACGAAAATCGGCAACAGGTGAATTATTTGGCAAGTCTTCAAGCCGAGGACTACCGCAAGACGGGCAATAAACATTTTGGCTTACCCAATGTTCTGTTAGAACTCGAGCAATTTGGGTTGGGCTTTTATAACCAGCGGCGATATTTATATCAAAATCTAAATTCATTCAATTCAGAGTTCCATAGTCTGATCAATTCTCTCTCTACACCAGCACCTCAACCTCACCCTGCATCATTTTGACGTGAATCGGCGTGCTGCCGACAATTTCGCCATCAATATTTAATGGATGATCCTGGATGGGGACGAGCGAAAATTCTTTGGCCTGGTAATAGACAACAGCCGGATCGCCAATATGGCCGCCTTTGAAAATTTTCGGAAAGAGTGACAACATTTTCAGTCGGGTGGCTTTGCGCACGATGATCAAATCAATCTTGCCGTCGTCAATGCGGGCGAGCGGCGCCATTTTCATGGCGTTGCCGGTGTGAATGGTGTTGCAGGCAATGATGAATCCATAATCGCCGGCGATGGTCTGCCCGTCAATGGTGATGGTGGCGAGGCGCATTTTATTGCGGATCACTTCGATAATCGAGGCGACGTTATACCGCTGCCCTTTGAGCGCGCGCATCTTTTCCGCGAGAATGTTGATATCCGTCGGCAAGCCCCATCCGACAATATTAAAGCCGTAAATCGTCTCGCCCGCGGCATCAACATGCGCAATATCCAACTTGCGCTTTTCATTGGTGACGATGCGTTTCGCCGCGACAATGGGATCAAGACAATTCAAATCATGCATAAAAGAATTGCCCGTGCCCGCCGGGATAAGACCAAGCGGAATCTTTTTCCCGTCGGGGCGGGAGAGCATACCGTTGACGAGCTCATGCATGGTGCCATCGCCGCCGAGCGCGCATAAACCGTCGTATCCTTTGAAATCAAGTGTATTGGCAAAAATTCGAGCGTGGCCGCCATAGCGAGTTTCTTTAATGTCCAGCTCGGCGCCGGCTTGTTCAAAAATCGGTTTGACTTTTTCCAGGATGGAAACCCCTTTTTTAAAACCGCCGTGCGGATTAACGATGACATAAAATTTCATGGTCTGTCCCATCAGTTTGATCGATAGTCTTGTGGATTGTCCGCGGTGATGTCTATTATAAGGTTATGAAAATCAAGAGTAAAGCATTTTTTAGTGAAGCGTGACCTACCGGTTTTGGCAAAATCGAGTAAAAATAAAAAAAGGGGAAGATGACAGCATCTTCCCCAAAAGAAAACCGGATGCGATTTTGATTTTAATGATCCTTTAAAGGACTCCATTCTTTCCATACATTGCCCACCAACGCAGGGCCCGGCTTCAACACTTTTTTACCCGGTTCCCAACCAGCGGGACACACTTCGGCGCCTTTGGTTTTGCGAACATGTTGATAGGCTTGAATCTGGCGAATGGTTTCCTCCAATTTCCGACCGACTGGCGGCGTCAATACTTCCATGCCCTGAATCACACCATCGGGATCGATGATGAAACGGCCGCGGAATTCCACGCCCGAAGCTTCATCATAAACACCATAAATTTTTCCGACGTTTCCGGGGCCATCCGATGCCATATGAAACGGCACGTCTTTTTCCGCCATTTTTGAAAGTTCCTGATCATTCCATACTTTGTGAACAAACTGGCTGTCCACACTGACCGAAATAACCTCAACCCCTAATGCTTGTAGTTTGTCATAATTGGCAGCGACCGCTGACACTTCGGTCGCTCAGACAAAAGTAAAATCGCCGGGGTAAAAACAGAGAACAACCCATTTCCCAAGAAAGTCAGACAACTTGACAGTTGTAAAGCCGCCTTGGTAATATGCGGGCGCCTCAAAATCTGGCGCTTTTGCGCCCACTTTTGCAGTGACCATTTTTGTCTCCTCTGGAAGTTGTGCTTCCACTTGTGGTTCTACAGGAGGCTGACCAACCTGTGCACCGGTCGGCCGCGCACATCCTGCTCCTTTTTCAGACATAAGTCCTCCTAAACATTGATCACCGCATCCGGTTTTAAGAGGGAAAGTTTTGTTAAACATATATAAAACAAATTGGTTGAAAATTCAACCTTTTTTTAATAGGAGCCGAGCGGAAACCACATTTTCTTTTAATAATTAACGACCGTTATTTCTTTTGAATCGTTTCATTGCGCCAAAAATCAGCGTGATAGTTTTCTCCATCCTTGTTCCACACTTTGGTCACCAAATCAATATCGCCGTCGCCATCCACATCACCGAGCGCCGTATCGTGCCAGCCGGGATTATCGACGTGAATAACCATTAGCGTAAAATCCGGATCAGGCGCTCCATTATTTTGCCACATGACGCCGCGCTCTTTGAGCCCGACCGGTTTCATGGCAACACGGCCATTTGATTCCATGTAGGTGTCGGGATCTTCCTGCTCGCCGGCAAAAATGTCGAGGTCGCCGTCGAGATCAAAATCCGCAACACCGAGCGAGTGAAAGGAGCCGGTGCCGGGAACATCTCCGGGCGCGGTCGGCGGATCGTCCAGTTGAAATCTTTCCCACTTTTGACGATCGCCCATATTTTTCACCCAATAGACGTGCGAGCCGCCGGTGTCACAATCGCTGTACATGATGTCCTGGTGACCGTCGTTGTTGATGTCGGCAACCCAGCAGCGCATGCTGGTGCCGTACGAGGCATTTTCAACCGCGAGATGCGGCCAGGGAAAAGCTTGCCAGTCGCCGGTGCCGTCACCGGGATTTGCAAACCAGAGGCCGGGGATAACAACATCAACATCACCATCGTTGTCGAGATCGCCAAAACCATGCGGCGCCACGCCGCCGTGATAATCCTCGCTTGCGCCGATAACATATTTTTTCAGATTTTGCGCCGGATCAAACCAGTACATATGTTTTCCGTCATAAGCAATGATATCAAGTCGGCCATCGCCGTTGATATGACCGGCGATGATGTCATGGCCTTTTCCGTCGAACGGAAATCCGGTCCAGGGCGCATCGGGATTGTCAGCCAACGATCCCGGGTTTTTAAACCACCAATTCGGATAAACCACATCGATCCAGCCGTCGTTATCTATATCGAGCGCGGCCGCACCGAGTTTGCTGGATAATGTATCCGAATAAAAAATGGTATGCGGCGTCCAGGTGGAATCGTTAACGCGCTCGTACCAGTAGACGGTTTTACTTTCCCGCCTGGACAAGCTGATGTCGAGATCGCCGTCGCCGTCAAAATCGGCCAGCGGCAAACCGCCGGTGCCCCACGCTTCACCCGGCAACGGATTGGCGATAGTGAAATGCGTCCATTGCATCTGCGTTGATTTTGTGCAGGATAGTAAAAATAGAGCAGAGATTGTTAGAATAATCGCCTGTAATTTCATTTTCATCTCCGAGATTATATAATATGTTCAAAGTTTTACTCCGGATAGATTGGAAAGAAAAAGGAACCACGTATCACTCGAACAATAGCTTTGAATAAATTCGTGCAATTCGTGCAATTCGTGGTTATAGTTTTGGGGCTAAAACTTTAGGCATAATGACAAAATTATTCATCCGTGCGAAAGCACGATGCCGGCAG
>CAYSNA010000372.1:0-5712 GCA_964432185.1 uncultured Cytophagia bacterium | reverse complement strand
CTTTTAAAAACATCGCATACAGCACGCCCTGCAGAACGCAGGATTGAAACGCCAGTATCGCCGTCCATTTTTCCAGCACCGGACTATGATCATGACTGCCAAGCAGGCTTGAATTGATGTTGGTCAAGATTTTAAACGTACTCGGCAACTCTTCAGAACCATACACCTCCACACCAAACATTTTGGAAAACTGCAGTTTGATTCGATCCACATACTGCCCCAATCGGCACGGGCCGTCACCGCCAACCATAAAGAGCACCAGACGATCTTTATCCCGGACCAGCGGATCATCGTTTTCTTTTCGGCGTTGGAAATCAAGCATGGCATCGATCATGTCCGAAATCACCGCGGCCAGTGGCGCGCATACGGCATCGCCCAAATAGCTGCGCCCCACCTTGGTTTTCTCCTCGAGATCAAATGTTTCATCGGTAAAATTATCAATCGTCGTTAGTCCGGCGGCTCGAAAAACAGCCGTCACCATGCGGTTATCTCCCATGGTTGGGAAATAGATCACATCTTTGTTTTTTCGCAACACGTCCAGATTAAATGCTTCCAGCACGGCAATGGAAAAATCTTTTTTTGCAGACGACGTATCCCCGTGCAGATTTTTTTCCAACTGATTCAGATGCGTATTGACGCGGTTTTCAAGATGCGCCAGCTCGGCGATCATGGCATCCGACTGGATGAGAAGCGTCGGCGTATTTTTGGTAATTTCCGTGAGCGCGGGCAAACTCATGCTGTCGGGTCCGCAGCGAAACGTAGAGACGATAACCGTGGACAGGAACGATTGCGTGCGGCCCAGCTCGATCTTTTTGAACAGGTATTGCAACCGCTCATTGGTGACAATCGTGTGCATTTTTTTCTGCGAGATCGCCGTCACTTTGGTCATAATGTCATGCGGATTTTTCCAGTACATGTAGTTAAACTGAGAGTCCAGCGTTGTATCAATGGCATAGGATGGGATGGCGACGACATTTTTATCATGCAGCAGTTTGCCGGCGTGACTGTCATAAATACCCGGATTGAGAATATACTCGCGGCCGCAGATAATGGAAATATTGAGCTGGTGCTGAATCGCCTCTTCAATAAAATCCGCCACCCGTTCCTGAGCCTCGCTGCGAATATTCTGCTCGTTTTCCAGGGCGTTTTGAATTGCCGCCAAAAACTCGTTCGGCGTTGGTTTTATATTATAGTTTTCTAAAATGGAAGAAAAATCAGCATAGAGCTGCGCGGCGATATACTCGGCATCAACTTTATCCAAACTCAACACAAAATATTTGAACACGGCTTTTGGATTTACGCGTTCACCAAAATGTTTAGCGATCATCACGCCGCCCTGGTTGGTCGTGCAGGTGCGGCCAAGACTGGTGTCGCCGGTCGGCAAAAAATCAATTTGCGGCACAAGGATGAGGCCATGCGGCTCTTTCGCCAGCCTGATCGCTTGTCCGGTTGCGCCGATATTGGGCGCGCAGGTGTCAATTTTAAAATACGGCTGTCCGTCCAGCACATCGGAATCGCGCACATTATCGACATGCACCGGCACACCAAAGTGCTGGAAGATTTTCGCAAAAAAGAATGCCTTGTCGGAGACGGCAAAACTTCGAGGAATTACGAGCCGGTTCGGCGCATCGGAACGTGGATTATGCGCATCAAAAAAGTCCCAGATGTCCTGGTAGGCATCCGGCACCTGTGATTTTTTTTCGACCCGCTGCGCCAGCATTTCATTCACGGCCGTACAGCCGCCAAGCGTTAGCACAATTTTTCCTGATGCGTCGTTGGACACCAAACGCGTTCTGGCGCAGCGGGCATTGCCATCGCCGCAGGCCACGCCGCGACACAACGTGATGCGTTTGTCAAACTGCCGTTGAATGAGATCATCCAGCACACAATATTGTGAAATATGGTCTTGCTCATCGTTCATACTGTCGATCAAGCCGATGCAGGCGCGGTGTCCCGGCAGCGGCGGCACCAGGCAGTGAATTTTTTGCCGCAGATAATCCTGTGCCCGTTTGGTCACCGCCAGCGGCAGCGGATCGCTGCGCATGGTCTGGCCGTGCAGCAGGAGGAGCGTATTCTCCGGAAACTCGACCTGATCCCACAACGACCTCGCCATATTCTCGACAATGGCATAACAGCACGATGCCAGAATCTCGTCCTTGCGATAGCCGTCTGCTTGCATGCGGCGCGCATTTTCCATGAGAAAAACGGCGCAAGTGGCGTTTATGCCATAGGCGCGTGGCGCATTGTGCGCCAACCGATAAGCGTCGCCAATATTGTTTATGCCAAACATGGCTTTGAGCGTATCCATCAAACTGCCGGTACCGGCAGAACATTTGACGTTCATGGCGTTGTCAAACAGCTCACCTTTTTTCAACGAAATGACCGACACTTTGGTGTCCTCGCCGCCAATATCGACCAACACGTAAAAAGACTTGTTGATGTCCTCCACGCCGTTGCTTTCGAGCTCGTCGATATAGCGCCGGGCAAAATCGATGGACCCGCGGGCGTGCGCATAATTTTCCACCAGCACGGATATCCGATCCGCCACATGCGGATAGACCGCTTGCAGCGTTTTCTGAACCTGATAGCGCCCGCTGCCGGTAATGCCGATATTCTGGATTCTCAGCTTGTCGACGCCATATTTTTTAAACTGTGAAAAAATATATTGAATGGTTTGAATGGTATCGCCGTGGTTGTCATACGAATCAAAATAAAGGATGTCATGCAAATCCGCGTCACTCACAACGATCTTGGCCATAGTTGAGCCAATATCGAGTCCAACATTGACATTTCTCTCCTGGATATCCGGTCTTGGGCGAGTTGGGAATTCGGTTTCCGGCAAACGTTTATAAATGCCCGATTTTTCGTACTCGTGTTGAATGGCGTAAAAAGCCGGCAGCTCTAATAATTTTTTCGTCTTGCCGGGCTGATCATAAAACCCGCGAATATGGTCAACGCCGATCGACTCGACCAGCGCCTTCATGCCGAGCAGATTCATACTGTGGAAATGGTCATAAACGATTTCTGTCACCCCCCTTTGTTTTAAAAAGTCGGAGGCGCAATCGCGCGCATACTGCCAGCGAAACACACCGCCGGTGAGAAAAACCGTATGCGTATCCCCGGGAATTTTGGCGCACGGCTTCAGAACTTCGGACTTTAATGTCACAGCCAGCGCGTACTCGATCGGGATGCCCTGATTTTTATCCGAAATGGTGGCCGACGAGGAAAAGACGCCGCAGCGGTCGGATCGGGTTGGAATGTCCCGGCGTTTTTTCTCGCCTGTTACATTCAAATACTCTTTCAAAATGCGATCGACTTTTTCCCTGCCAATATCGAGCTTTTCCAGAATTCGGTTTAAATTGATGCCGGTTCCGGCGCCGCAGCGCGGATTGACGACAAGCAGATCGTCCTTCAAATCGCCGTTCTGATTTATACAAATGACCATATAACCTGATGCCGACAGATCAATGATGGACAGGCTTTCTGCATCCGTGTTTTTGATAGAATGTTTGGCAGCCGCCCACAACACCGCGGACGGGGTAAAGGATTTTCCACCCACGCGGTCGCGCGTAATGTCGGCGAGTTTGCCGGTGATGAAAATTTCGGGGGACTCGCCATCTGACGTTAATAATTGCTCAAACTGCGGCGTTTTCAAAATCGTCGACAGCTCGTCGTTGTTTTTGATCACAATATCATTTGTTAAAAAAAGGGCCCGGCTGCCGCTGGATTGATAGGTGTGAACGTGAAGATGTTCGATACCGGCGTCAATATAAATGTGCTTGGCCACGGCTGTTTTCGCAAATGGCGTTATATGAGGCGTTTTTTGTCGTTTATCATTTTTGACATCAATGTGGACGGGATTCGGTCGGACAAACTCGGCCAGGTCATTTTTTTTCATCTTTAATCGTTCACCATTTTTCATCGTTTTTCCTTTCAGCTCGAACTTTTCGAATTCACGGTCGCACCAGGTTCAAAAATCCAATGGAAATGAGTGGCACGTAAGTGATGACAATTACCCACACGACAAAAAGTAAAAGGAAGGGCAGGACGGTTTTCCAGATGGTCAGCAATGACTCTTTGAATCGAAGTGATGACAGAAAAAGGTTCATGCCGATGGGCGGCGTCAAATATCCCAATTCCAGATTCGCCAAAAAGATGACGCCGAGATGAACCGGATGAATGCCAAACGCCAGGCCGATGGGCGCAATGAGCGGCACAACAATGACGATGGCCGAATAGATATCCATGAGCGCGCCAACCAGCAGCAACACCAGATTGAGCGCCAGCAGAAAAACGTATTTTGAGCTGACGTATTTGAGCACAAACTCGGTGGCATAATAGGGGATTTGCATGTCGACCAGATACGAAGAAAATCCCGACGCCAAACCGAGAACAATGAGCAACGCACCGGACAACACCGACGCTTCAATTAACGTGTTGAGCAGCTCGGTTTTTATGTTGATTCCGCGGTGGACAACGGTTTCGAGCACAATGGCCCACAGCGCTGTCAGTGCCGCCGTTTCGACCAGCGTGAGGAATCCGCCAAAAAGCCCGACGATGATAAAAAACGGAAAAGCAATATCGCCTTTCGCCTGCCATAATGATGTGAAAGCATTTTTCACATTAAAAGCGGATCGCTGTTTGATTTTTGAATTTTTCACCAGGCTGACCACTGCGACAAAAAAAACCAAAACAAGTCCTGGCACCAACGCAGCGATGAATAGTTGATCGATGGCCACATGCGCGTAAACGCCAAACAAAATGACCGGCAAACTTGGCGGGAACAGCAAACCGATGGAACCGGACGACGTCAGCAAACCGATGCTGAATTTTTTGTCGTACCGCGCGGACATGAGAACCGGCAGCAGCAAACTGCCGAGCGCCAGGATGGTGACGCCGGACGCGCCGGTGATGGCCGTAAAAATAGCGCACCCAAACACCGCCGCGAGCACAGGTCCCCCGGGCATCCAGCTCGTCCACGCGGTGATGAGGTTGATCAATCGCTTTGGCGCACCACCGGCAGCGAGAACCGTTCCGGCCAGCGCAAACAATGGAATACTTGGCAAGACTGGCTGCGTCAGAATGCGATTGGCTTCAACCGGCAGCGCAGCGATGGGAATATCTGCGGCGTAAAACAACAGCAGAGCAACGCCGCCGAGCAGCGCGTAAATCGGCAGGCCCAGGATCGAAAAAAAGAGAATCAGAACAATCGAGATGAAAACAAACGGAAGCCGCAGCGGTTCGGGAAGAATATAAAACAGTCCGCATACCAAAGCGGAAATGGCAAATAGTGTTAATCTTGCCGTCCACTTTTGGTGATTCAAACTGACAGCCGCCCAGGCGATCAACCCCAGTGACACAGGCATTATGGCCTGGACGATCCAAATCGGCAGCCCGCGGCCTATAATTTCCGGACTTTCAAACTGAAACCGCACAAAAATTAACGACGCCAGGGCAAGCGCCAGGAGAATGGAAACGTGCACAACACAGCGCAGGCCTTCCAGTTTTTTGAAGATAGGGCGCTCATGAAAAAAGTTGACGATGCCAATGGACAAATGCCGATCCTGGAGAGTCGTCAAGATCGCGGCGAGAAATCCCAGCCACAGAACAAGATTTTGAATCCAGGTGGCAGCCCCGGGAATGCTAAAAAGGCGGCTTGATCGTCCGATGGCCTCAAGCAGCGGCAAAAGAACCATAATAATAAAAATACCA
>CAYSNA010000371.1:0-5725 GCA_964432185.1 uncultured Cytophagia bacterium | reverse complement strand
AACAAGTTAGCTCAGGCAAGAGATTGCTTCGCTTCGCTCGCAATGACTTTAAAGACTTTTAACGATTTCATCATTTATACAAAACAGCATATTTTAAACCAAAGGAACATCTCATGCCCGAAAAATATCTCGCTTTTGATCTTGGCGCCTCGAGCGGCCGCGCGCTGGTCGGCATTTATGAAAACGACAATCTTACGCTGGAAGAAACGCACCGTTTCCCCAACCGCATGGTGCATGTCAACGGTCATTTTCACTGGGATATTTTGCAGTTGTTTGATGAGATCAAAATCGGTTTGGCCAAAACCGCGCAAGCCGGGCACACGGACATCCGTTCCATCGGCGTCGATACCTGGGGTGTGGATTTTGGCCTGATCGGCCGCAATGGTGTGTTGCTTGGCAATCCGTACGCCTATCGCGATATTGGCGATGAATACATGGACAAGGTATTCGAGATTATTCCGCGTGACGAACTGTATAAAAAAACCGGTATCCAGTTTATGCCGTTCAACACCATCTTTCAACTATTTCGCCTGGTGCACGATCACAATCCCTTGCTCGATGTGACCGAAAAACTGCTGTTCACCCCGGATTTGCTGAATTATTTTCTCACCGGAGAAATGGTGTCGGAATACACCATCGCGTCAACGTCGCAGCTTCTCGATCCGTGGAGCAAAACCTGGCAAAATGAGTTGTTTGACAGACTTGGATTGCCCATTAGCATTATGGCGGATATTGTTGAGCCGGGCACGAAAATTGGCAAACTGAGAAAAGAAATTGCCAAAGAGGCCGGTCTCTCGCAGATCGATGTCATTGCGCCGGCATCGCACGATACCGCCAGCGCGGTGGCCGCTGTGCCGGCGGAGGGCGACAACTGGGCCTACCTCAGTTCAGGCACATGGTCTCTGCTTGGCGTCAACTCACCGGAACCGATCATCAATGATGCAGCGCTCGCGAACAATTTCACCAACGAGGGCGGCGTTGACGGCCATATCCGTTTTCTCAAAAACGTCGCCGGCCTTTGGTTGGTGCAGCGATGCAAATCCGATTGGGCGAAAGAAGGCGACGATATTGGTTTTGCCGAACTGACAAAGCTGGCCGAACAAGCCGGTCCTTCACCCTGCCATATTAATCCGGATGATCCCCGATTTATCAATCCCGCCAACATGCCGGACGCCATCGCGGAGTATTGCCGGGAGACAGACCAGCGTGCTCCGCACAGCAAAGGCCAATTCATCCGCTGTGCGCTTGAGAGTCTGGCGCAAAAATACAAACAGATTCTCGATAATTTGAGCGACATGCTGCCGCAACCCGTGGAACGTCTGCACATCGTCGGTGGCGGCTCAAAAAATGAGTTACTGAATCGACTGACCGAAGAAGCGACCGGATTGCGCGTCCTCACCGGTCCGGCTGAGGCGACGGGTATGGGGAATATTATTGTGCAGCGGAAAGCGGCTCAAAAATTCTAGTCCGGAAACAGAAAACGAATGAATCGGTCAAATGGAAGGATAAAGTTTCGTCGTGGCAGGCGCTTGATGTAGAACTCTGAAAAATTTATGCCATTGATCTTTTATACTTTTTTTTCAACAACTCAACAAAATAATTGGTTCTTAATGCAAATTTTTGTATATTTTGCTGTAAATTCTTGTACATGTTTTTGGGTATTATGTTCGTGATCGACCGTTTTTCCAACTTTTTCATCCCGAGTAAATCCTCACGTATGATTTTTCCAGGTTTGCTAAAACGATCTGTTCCAGGTAACAGACCAAGAATTCCATGTACGCAATTTTTTACCGTTTTTAAAGGATGAACTCCATGGAAACAGGAACAGTCAAATGGTTCAACAGCTCTAAAGGTTACGGATTTATCAGCCGTGACTCAGGCGATGATGTATTTGTCCACTTTAAATCGATCGAAGGTGATGGTTACAAAAGCCTGGACGAGGGCGAAAAAGTTCAGTTTGAAATAGAGCAAGGCCCCAAAGGCCCGCAAGCGACAAAAGTTTCGCGCGTCTGATCTTCAAATTGTGAGCAGCCCCGGCCATCAGCCGGGGCTTTTTTATTTCCAGCCACACCTACTATTGTACCAGACGTTCTACCTCCTCAATCGGCACCTTCCAGTTGTTGGAACAGCGGCTGCATCGCAACCAAAAAACGCCCAGCGACTTTATCGGCCCCGAGACTTTCATTTTTGTCACAGCTTTGCAATGTTTGCAGGGGTATTCTATAAATTTTTTCATAATATAATCTCCTTACCTTCAAGATAACAGAATAAATCGAACATCCAAGTTGAATAAAAAATAATTGCGCGGTGTGCTATCGTTTCATCTCCGACGATATACCCAAAAAAGTTTAAAAAATATTACAGGTGTAATATTTTTTTTCTTGACATTTTAATATTACATTTGTAACATCTTCAAGTATTACAATCGTAATAATTACAAAATACATTATACAGAAGACGTGGAGGTCACATGTTGCCAAAAATTTCCGAAGCCGAGTGGCGGGTGATGAAACTGTTATGGGAAAAATCACCGCGCACTGCGAATGAGATTGTTGAGACCTTGGAAGGCACTGTTCAATGGAACGCGCAAACCATTCGTACCCTGATCAATCGACTTGTACAAAAAGGGGCTATCAATTTTGACAAGGACAGACGATCCTATCTGTACTATCCGCAGGTGCAGGAGAAAGACGTGCAACGCGCCGAGACAAAATCCTTTGTCTCCCGTGTGTTCAACGGCGCCTTTCAACCAATGATCGCATCGTTTTTGGAGGAAACGGATTTGTCGGATGAAGAGATCAACGTTCTGGAGCGATTACTGAAAGAAAAGAAATCGAAAAGATAAAAAATTGGGGGATCCTGGATCATCCCATAAAACAAGGGGACATATTTTGAAAAGTAAAAATAATACTCGACACTTTGGGCCAGGTCTGTTTTTTGTGTTCGTACTGTTTTCATTCACTTTCGCTTTTTCTCAAGATTCAACAGACGTAAAAATGAACTCTCAAAAGATTAACGTCTTTATCGATTCGCCCGACTGGTACATGGACCTCGATTATTACCGCACGGAAATTCCATTTGTCAATTATATGCGCGACCGTGCAGACGCGGATGTGCATATTCTGACGACCATCCAGCGCACCGGCGGCGGGGGCTATGCATTCACCATCAACTTTATCGGGCAACATCAATTCGACGGGCAGAAAAACATTCTCAAATACACCTCCAAACAAACCGATACCGAAGACATCATTCGCAAAGAGTTGGCAAAATATTTCTCGTTCGGCTTGATGCCGTTTATCTCGCAGTCGCCTGTGATCGACCAAATTAACATCAATTACCAAAAACCGGATGCCGAGCACGCTGCATCCACATCCGTTGACGATCCCTGGAACTACTGGACCTTTCGCACGAGCGTGCGGGGCTATATGAACGGTGAAAAATCCTACAAATACAACTATCTCAATTCATCCATTTCGGCCAATCGCGTGACAGAAGCGTGGAAATTTAGCGTTTATGCCTCGATCAGCAACACGCGAACCATCTACGACTATGGCGATGAACTCTCCTACACCGATGATCGGAGAAGCAATTATGCTTATGCCTCTGCCGTGAAAAGCCTGACACCGCACTGGTCGTGGGCCGTTCGAACCGGCGCCAGTAAATCCACCTACAACAATTACGATTTGTCCGCCTATGTTTATCCCGGCATTGAATACAATATCTATCCTTATAGTGAAGCGACCAAGCGTCAGTTCACTTTTCAATATTTGTTAGGAGCGCATTATTATGATTATCACCAGGAAACCATCTATTTCAAAATGAAGGAACAGCGCTTTACGCAAAATTTCAACATGGCGTATGAAATCAAGCAGCCGTGGGGGTCGATCAGCTCATGGCTGGATGCATCGCATTATTTTCATGACATCTCCAAGTTTAATGTTACGTTTCACAATTCGCTTGAGCTCAAACTGGTGAAAGGATTATCGCTCGATCTGTATGGTTATGTCACATTTTTACGAGATCAATTATCATTGCCAAGCAGCGGCGCCACGCTGGAAGAAATTCTATTGCGCCGCCGCGAGCTGGAGACGTCGTATTATTATTACATGTCCGTTGGCATAAGCTATACGTTTGGCTCGATTTATAACAATGTGGTGAATCCGCGGTTTGGGGGATAAAAAGCCGCGGAGCATTTTCAGTTCTATTTTATTGGAGAGGATTAAAATGGAATTTTCATCAAATCTTTCGGATGTAGCGCGCTGGTTTTTCATCACATCGCTCAAAGCGACCATCGTCATTGCGCTCATTATGATGATCCGTTTGATCTTTGGCGAACGCTTGCCGGCCAAATGGCAACATGCGCTGTGGTTTGTGTTGATGGCTCGACTGGTGCTGCCCATCAACATGCCGACGCCGTTCAGTTTGTTTAATTTGACGGAAAAGGTGCCGTATCGTCCGGCGCCGCCACCGCATTTGAATATAGACTTTACGCCGCCGCCAATCGAGAAACCGGCCGTGCTATCGGTTGAGGTGAGACAAAAACAAAATCCGCAAGCTACCAACAGCGAGGTGCTGGTTCAGTCCTATTCGTTCTCGCCGATGGAGATCATGGGCCTGGTGTGGCTGCTCGGTCTAACCTCCCTCCTGCTCTATTCAGCGGGACTCAATCTCGTCACCTGGCTCCGGTTTCGAAAAGCACGACCGCTGGAGGACTCGCGATTAAGCAACATCCTTTTAGCAAGCCAGAAAAAACTCGGCGTAAAAAAGCAGATAGGTCTCTTCCAAATCGAGGTAACCACGTCGCCCTTCTGGTTCGGGCACTTTCGGCCGCGCATCTATTTTCCATCCGCTCTGATCGAATCGTTGTCCGACAAAGACCTCGAGCACATTTTTCTGCACGAGCTGGCGCATTTTAAACGCAGGGATATTGTCGTCTCCATGCTGCAAACATTGCTGCAGGCGGCGCACTGGTTCAATCCACTCATCTGGTACTCGTTCGCCAAAATGCGCAACGACCGCGAAACCGCCTGCGACGAGATGGTGCTTTACACGCTCGGGCAACATCGCTCCGAGGCGTACGGACTAACGCTCATTTCCCTGCTGCGTTACGCCAACCGCAACGGCCTCATGCCCGTGACCGTCGGTTTGGCCGACACCCAGGAAGACATCCGGCACCGGATTGCCAACTTTTCCATAAAATCCAAATGGTGGGAGGTTTTTATGTTTGTACTCGTTCTGTTCATTTCGCTTTTGGCGCTCACAAGCGCAACAGATTCCGCAACAATTTCCGGCGAGATCACATTTCAAGACGGCGCACGGCCGGATACGATTTATGTGGGACTTTACGACTATAACTGGCGCGACGATTTCTTTAGCAGCGGCGGTGAAGCTCAGTCGCTACACAAACTGACCAATCAAAACAATTACAAGTTTAACCTTGAAAAAGGATTGTACACGGTTGTCACCTGGGGTTTTGGGTATGAAAACGCGCATTTCAAAGTGTACATCCCGGATGACAAAACCGATCTGAGCATCAACTTTGAACTGGCGAAAAAAGGCTTGCCGGAACACATCAGCCACATCGCGCTTATTGGTGATTATTGTGATTGGGATCAATCCAAAGCCACGCAGCTCACACAAAATGGCAATATTTGGTTTTGTGATGTGCCGCTCAACATGGCGTCTGGACAAAAGTACAAATATTTTGTCTGGGAAAAAGGCA
>CAYSNA010000370.1:5484-5735 GCA_964432185.1 uncultured Cytophagia bacterium | reverse complement strand
TCAAAGGTGATGTTTTTTATGCTGAACTGTTTTGACGGACCATTGTGCAGGCTGAAATATTCCGCCGCCAGTTCCGAATAGGCGACCGCCGGCAAAATCGGCGTGCTGCCGAGACGATGCTGATCCATCAGCGCATCACGTTTGGTGGAAAAAACGCGGTAGGCGCGCAGGCGGCCGTTCCGTTTTTGCACGCGATCAAACAACGGGAAATCGCGAATCGGCAGCGTCGATAATCCGGGCTCGATAAAATC
>CAYSNA010000370.1:0-5474 GCA_964432185.1 uncultured Cytophagia bacterium | reverse complement strand
GATTTCAACGTCGCCGGTTTTGTTGGTCATCTCCGCGATGCAAGCGGCAACGCCTTCGTGTACATCAATGAGATTCAATCCCATTTCGGAGGAGTGTTCGCGCACCAGGTCATTGCGCCAGGCGATTCCCACATCCTTCCAGCCGGACCAGTTGATGCTCACGGCATGGCAGCCGCGATTTTTCATCATTTTGGCCCAGACGTTGAGGAAATTATTCGCCGCGCTGTAATCGAGCTGCGCCGCGTTACCAAATCGCCCCGCAATAGAAGCAAACGTGACGAGCGTCTTGATCGGTTCGTCCTTGGTCAGGTGCATCACGTTCACCGCACCGTTCGCTTTGATGCTAAAGACGTTATGGAATTCCTCGTGACTCTTTTGTTCGAGCAAATGGCTTTTATCGATGCCGGCGGCGTGCAGAATTCCGGTAATCGGGCCGGTGATTTTTTTCGCCGAGTCGAGCGCGGTTTTCAGCGTGTCGACATCCCGAACATCCGCCGCAATGTACTCAACCTTGCGGCCGCTCTGACGCAGGGCTGACAAATTCTTATAAACTTCAACCGCCTTTTGAATGGGCACGAATTCGTTGTTCACCATCACCGGCGTGACTTTATCGTGTTCTTTTTTCAACCGGTCACGGATGTTGTTCTTGAGCTGCTCCAAACCGGCCTCGTCAAGAGTCGCGAGGTCAGCGATATTGTCGGGCATGCGGGCAATATCAATAAGAATAAAATTCACCGGATAACGCCGCGCCAGTTCCTGAATCACCTCGTTGGCTATGCCGCTGCCGCCGCCGGTGACGAGTAAGGTGTCGTCGGCCGTCAGTTTAATTTGTTCATCCGCCGAAATTTCTTTTTCATCAATTTTGACAATGTGCCGCTTGCCGTTCGGCCAGGCGATTTCGACGCCGGGGCCGTCATGTTCAATTTCACTCAAAATAAAATCAACTGATTTGCCGAGCGGTTGTGCCGGATCAAGATCAACGATTCGAACCGTGGTTTCCCATTCCTTGCGCAGGCTTTTGTAAAATCCGGCAATCGCGCCGTAACTGGGATCGATGGTGGTGCTGTCAGTTGCAACACCCATGCGGCCGTCAATCGCCGTCAGGCAGATGATTTTGCCGGGCCGTTTTTTCTGCCACAGCTTGTAAAGAGCAAATCGTCTTTCGCTACTCCTTGACAGTAAATCTGTGGCCGCCTTTATGTCCATTTCGGCAAAGTTAATGGATTGGCTAATATGAGCGCAGTCGACGATGAGATCGATCTCACCAACTGCATCTAGTTCTTTGTCAATTTTTTCGCTTTGAAGCGCTATAACGCTCGTCTGAGCGCCTTTGTCACGGATTGCTTTTTCAATAACGACCGTGTCGGCTTTGGTGTCGCCAAGCAACAGAACGTTTTTATTTTTGATATCAAAGTCCAACTCACCGAGTTTTTCCTCAACAAGCACGAGAACCTGGCGCGTCAAACTGGATTGTTCAGGCGCAGCGATGTCCGTCGCTTGCGGTTCGTTCTGAACAACTTCCGCTTCTGCCGTCTCCAATGTGTCGGGTGGCATGCTGACACCGTCTTTGGCTTTTTCATAAAAAAGATCGACGATATGTCCAATGGTCGGCAACTGCGACAACTGCATGCTGTCGTCCTGCGGCACCATGTATTTTTCGCCGAGGATAGAAAGAATGGTCGCCTGCTTGACCGTATCGATACCGAGATCAGCTTCCATTTCCATGTCGAGGTCGAGCATATCCTCAGGATACTTGGTCACCTCGGAAAAGACCTGCAGCGTTTCGGCCTTGATGGTTTCTTTGTCAATGCCGCCGGATGTCGCGGGTGTCGCGGCGCTCTCTTGCTTCTTTATGGGTTCGGCTGCTGTCACCGGTTCGTCAACCGGTTCCGGCTCCGTGTCGTGAACATCATAACTCGGCGGCGCTGTCATGTCGCTGTTCTGCGATTTTTCGTAAAATAGATCGACGATATGCCCGATGGTCGGCAATTGCGATAGTTGCATGCTGTCGTCCTGCGGCACCATATATTTTTCACCGAGGATGGAGAGGATGGTCGCCTGCTTGACCGTATCGATACCGAGATCGGCTTCCATTTCCATATCGAGATCGAGCATGTCCTCCGGATATTTGGTCACTTCGGAAAAGACTTGCAGCGTTTCCTTCTTGATCGTTTCTTTGTCAATCCCCGATGTCGGTGCAGCAGCAGGCGCCGGTGCATTCGCCGGTCGAGGCGGCGCTGTTTTTAGAGATACAAGGTCGCCGATTGTTACATTTGCCGCAAAATTGATATCAGCACGGTTGATACCAAATCGTGCCGCCAATGCGTTGGCAATTTCATTCTGTTTGGTTTCATCGAGCCCAAGATCGTCGATGATCTCCATATCCGGTTCGAGCATTTCCGGCGGATAATCGGTCAGTTGAGCAATCAAGCTGATCACATCGTCCACGGTGATAACCGGGCGCGTTTCCGCCACCGGTTCTTTTTTTATCGGCGTTTCAACCGGCACGGACAAAAACGGGCTTTCGGCTTTACGGTTGACCGTTGCGGGCGCCGAACCGTCGCTTACCGTTAACATGCGGCCGCGAAGTTGGACGTCACCTGAGCCGTTTTCCGTAACGGATTTCACCCAGTTTTTATATTTATCGGAATCGACGATTCGGTTGTCGCCATCCGCCATTTTTTTCAACAAAACGAAATGACCCTGCGAGCCGAATCCCGCGGTGATTTTGATGCCGTATTGCCGCGAGTGATCGCCGCCTTTGGACAGATTTAATCCCGCCAACAGCGGATCGGGTTTGCTGTAATTGACGATGGGCGGAATTTTGCCGTACTGCAGCGCTTTTGCCAAAATCGCGTCTTCGAGCGACGCGCCCATGGCGTGGCCGGTCATGCCCTTGCTGTTGCCGATGATGATGTGCGTGTGCGCATCACCAAAGGCATGTTTGAGCGCCTCAGCTTCGGCCTGGGAGCAACCACCGCGCGGCGGCGTATACGTTTCATGCGACATGTAAATCGCCTGCCGCGCCAATTCCGATCGATTGATACCACGTTCGGTCTCCAGACGCGCGACAAAACGCTCCAGCTCTGTGGAAAAATAATCCACATCAATTTGCGATACATGACTTGCGGTGTTAAAAGCGTGTGTGGCGACGAGTTCCGCAATGCCCGACACGCCGCGTTTTTCAACCTCGGCCTGTGTTTCAATCACCAAACCGACGGCGCCGGCGCTCATAATCATGCCGTTGCGGCGGGCGTCAAACGGTACGGCGGCTTTGTAGAGATCACCTTCGCTGGTCGCCGCGCCTGTTGATAAAAATCCGGCGCCAAGCCACGGCAGGTTGTCGGCCGAAGTAGAATCGTCCGCGCCGATAACAATCATGCGTTTGGCGCGGCCGCTCTTGATAAAATCTTCGGCAATGGTAATTGCGACGGATGTTGAGGAACACGCGGCGTTAAGCTGAAAGTTCGGTCCCTTGGCGTTAATCAAATGCGCCAGACGGTTGTTCGCCTGCGCCGAGATGACCGTCATAAAATTATAATTAAACTGATACACATCCGCTTCGCCCGGATTGTTGACAAGGCGGCTGTAATAGAGCGTGTACCAGTCGGTGAGCATTTTACGCGCGGCGCTGTCGGTCACGCGTTCAATGATCGATTCGTAAAACGTCATCAGCTCTGTGCGCGTTTTGTGGCCGTACTCGTAACTCACATAACGCGACACCTCGCGGATCACCGGATCGATCATCGGAAAGCCGTTGGCGAAAATGACGCCCGTGTCTCGTTGCATCTCTCGCGGTAGCGCCAACTTGGACGGCAATTTATGCCCGGTGGTCGTCGTAATAAATTCCTGTACCAGCGGGATGCGCGCGTCTTTTAGCGCCTCATAGCCGGCGGCAACACCGTGCGCAATGCTGCTGGTCATCAGTTCAACATCGCTTTCATCGAGATGATAATTTTTGATCAAATCGATTTTGCCGATCTTTCCGGCGAGCTGAATTACTTCATCCAGGGAGGAGAGGATTTTGAACGATGGCCCGCGCTCTTCTTTCACCAGCTTGCTGATGTGCAGATCGACCAGCTTTTGCCGTTCAACATCAGTCAGGCGCTCAATAAAATTACGGCCCTGGAAAATCTGCTCGAAATTATCGTCCTGGAAACTCTCCTTGTACGAGCCGGGCAAACCAATGGCCGCGCCGCTATAGACGATCGTTGGGCGTCCATTTTGTGAAAGCGGAGCAGAAACCGGCGCCGCCTGCGGTGCTTCGACCTTGACTTCTTTGATTTTTTCCACCGTCATAACTTTGTGCGGCGAAACGGGGATCGGTTCCATGGCCACACCTTCGGCAAATAAACCGCCGAAAAGCTTGAGCAGCGACGTCATGTCATCGCCCTTTTTAAAATTGGACGTCAGGATCGTCACGTCGCGGTCGCCGAGAATTTCTTTACTCTGCACGCTCAAGATCGAGCCCGGTCCGACTTCAACAAACAACTTGACGCCATCATCGGCCAGTTGTCGAATCGATGCTTCAAAATAAACGGCGCTGAGCATTTGCTCTTTCAGGAGCTGCGGCACTTTTTTCAGCTCGCGCGCCGACTGCGGATAAAAATGACCGGTGTGATTCATTTTCACTTTGATGGGCGACGGCCGGAACGAAATATCTTTGATGCTGTCAAAATAGCGTTCCGCCACCGGCTCGATAATCGGCGTGTGAAACGCGTGTGAGACAAATAAAATTTTGTTGGTGATTTCTTTCTGGTCACAAAAATCTTTAAACTGATCAATGAGATCGGAAGCGCCGGCGACGATGACTTGCGTCGGGCTGTTGACATTGGCAATGGAAATATCCAGTCCGCTTTCTGCGACCAGTTTTTTCGCCGGTTCGAGCGACGTCATCAAGCTGATCATTTTACCGGGATCATTTAGCTTTTCGTCATGGAACGCATAACCGCGCTGTTCCACCAAGCGCAAGGCATCGCGGAAGGATAACGTGTGTGCCGCCGCCAGGGCGGTGATTTCGCCGAGGCTGTGGCCGATCATATAATCCGCTTGTAATCCCATGCCGGCCAACAGGTCGTATAATGCATAGCTCGATGTGAAAATAGCCGGATGCGCGTTATGCGTTTCCTTCAGGCGATCGAGCGCCTCGTCGGTTTCTTCCTGGTGAAAGATCAGCGAGGAGACGGAAAAACCATGGCGCGACTGCCACCAGGCATCGGCTTTGGCAAAAGTGGCTCGAACGGAGTCGTATTGATCAACAATCGAGCGAAACATATTGAGATATTGCGACGCCTGTCCGGGGAACATCACGGCAATTTCGGACGATTTTATCGGCTCGCCCTCTTTGTAAAAAATGCCCCTGGTTTTGAGGATGTCGGCGTTCAATTTTTCGCGGTTGTCGATAAAGAATGAAAATAATTTTTTTATCTCATCAGGTGAAGAAACCAGAAGCGACAAACGGCATTTTTTCGAGG
>CAYSNA010000369.1:2628-5751 GCA_964432185.1 uncultured Cytophagia bacterium | reverse complement strand
ACTCGGTGATGGCCAACTGGGGCGCCAACCATGGCGCCATCAGCTACGGCCACATTGGGCACTTGCTCATCACCCTGGCGTCGATGCTGCGTATTCCGGTGAATATGCATAATGTGAATGCCTCGCGCATTTACCGACCGAGCGCCTGGAGCGCCTTTGGCACGGATAATCCCGAAAGCGCCGACTATCGCGCCTGCGAAAATTTCGGCCCGCTGTACGGTTTGAAAAGATAAATCGATCATCCCAACCCTGTCAGGGTTTAAAACCCTGACAGGGTTTCTTTGTAAAAGGAGCCTTGTTTGTCTCAAAAAATTCGTCTCGGTGTCCTCTTTGGCGGGCGATCAACCGAGCATCAGGTTTCACTTGTTTCGGCGACATCCGTGATCAATGCGCTGGACAAGCAAAAATACGACGTCATCCCCATCGGCATAACACCGGCGGGGCAATGGTTGACCGGAGAAAAATGCCTGCGCCTGTTAAAAGAGGGCGGCTTTTCCGAAGAATTTGTCGCTTTTCTCCCCGCCGATCCGACGCAAAAAAGTCTGGTGAGCAAAAACTCGGCAGCGTCTATCAGCGAGAAACTCGATGTGATTTTCCCGGTGCTGCACGGTTCGTACGGCGAAGACGGCACCATTCAGGGATTATTGGAGCTGGCGGACATTCCCTATGTCGGCGCCTCAGTCCTCGGTTCATCCGTGGCCATGGACAAAATTGTGCAGAAACTGGTGACCAACCAGGCCGGCATTCAATCCGTCAACTTTCTCTGGCTCAAGGGCGCGGATTGGAGGGCTATTGCTGATACACCGCAGCCGGTCATCGCCAATCAACTTGCCAATTTAACTCAGGATCACATTTTACAGACCATAGAAGATCGTCTCGGTTTCCCAGTGTTCGTCAAGCCGCCCAATCTTGGTTCCAGCGTCGGCATCAGCAAAGCCCGCAATCAGGAGGAACTCCGAGCAGGAATTGAAACGGCGTTAAAATTTGATCGCAAAGTGCTCGTCGAACAAGCGGTGCCGAATGTACGCGAGATCGAAATCGCTGTGCTGGGCAATGAGCGACCGAAAGCATCCATTCCGGGAGAAATCGTCCCATCCAACGAGTTTTACGATTATGACGCCAAATATGTCGACGGCGCCTCGACCATTCACATCCCGGCGAATCTTCCGGAAGAGCTTTTGAAAAAACTGCAGGAAACCGCTGTTCAAAGCGTCGTTGCGATTGAGGCCGAAGGCATGTCGCGCGTTGATTTTTTGGTGAATGATAAAACCAAAGAGTTTTATCTCAACGAGGTCAACACAATCCCGGGTTTCACCTCCATCAGCATGTACCCGAAAATGTGGGAAGCTTCCGGCTTGCCCTATGCCGATCTGCTTGATGAACTCGTTCGCCTGGCCATCGACAGGCACGCACAGAAAAAGGCGTTGAGCACGACCTATCAACCAAAAGAGGATTGGTACAAATGAAGGGGAAAAGGGAAAAAAGAGAGCGAAGAACGGACAACAAGTTTTTTCGCCCCGCAAAAGATCAAGGCAAAATTTTGAACAACTTGATTTGGGGCCGCAATCCGGTTTTGGAGTGGCTGGAGCACGGTTTGGCCGTTCAGGAAATCATCTTATCGAACGACGCCGGCGGGCCGACCATTGCGGATATTATCAAACTGGCAGAACAAAAAGGTATACGCCTGAAACGTCAACACACTGCCCAACTGGATCAGATGACGGGCACGGATAAACATCAAAATATTATCGCCAAAGTGCAATTGCCCGATTACGCCGATCTGGAAGACATTTACGCCGCGGCGGAGCACAAGGGCGAAGCGCTGCTGATCGGGGTGCTCGACGGCGTTCAAGACCCGCACAACCTTGGCGCCATCATTCGAACTGCCGACGCCGCCGGATGTCACGGCATTGTTATTCCAAAAGACAAAGCAGTGGGATTAACGCCGACGGTCATCAAATCTTCTGCCGGCGCGGCGGCCTGGGTGCCGGTTGTGGCGGTGACAAATCTGTCTCAAACGATCGATGAGCTCAAAGAGAAAGGCGTCTGGCTCACCGGCACAGCAGATGACGTCTCCAAAGAGTACACGGATTCGGATTTCAAAGGGGCAACAGCCATCGTTTTGGGCAGCGAAGGCAAAGGCATGAAACGCCTGGTGCGCGAAAAGTGCGACTTTCTCGTTTCCATCCCCATGCACGGCAAGGTCAGTTCGCTGAATGTCTCGGTTGCGGCAGGATTGTTATTTTTCGAAGCGAGGCGACAGCGGCAGGTCAAAAAATCCATTGGCTAAAAATAGCAACGCCGTCAAGATTGTTTATCCTGACGGCGTTTTTTGTATCAAAAAGAATAAATCCCTCGATTGAAAATCACGCTGTTGCTTTCTTTTTCAACACCACAAAATTTCCTCCCAAAATAAAAATCACGCCGACAAACGCCAGGGCCGTCCAGGTATAGCCTTCAAAAAGTGTTGAGAGTGCCAGCGCAATAATCGGGAAGAGCAGCGTCACATAACCGGCGCGGTCCGGGCCGATATTGCCGAGCAGCGTGAGATAGGTGCTGAACGCCACGATCGATCCAAAGATGGACAAATACAAAATCGAAGCCACATAAGGAAATGACAAATCAAACGTGAACGGAGTTCCCATGGTGGCGGCAAAGATCAGCATAAGAATGGAGCCGTACATCATGCCAAAGGCGTTGATCTGAAACACCGGAATGCCGATGCGCTGGTTATGCGCCGAAATGATGTTGCCGAGGGACACCATCAGCGCCCCGAAAACGGCAATAAGAAACGCAAACGAGTTGCCGTTGGAAAAACTGAAAGCCATAACTTCATTTCGAAATACCAAAAAGATGCCGAACAACCCGACAACACCGCCGAGCACGACAGATTTGTTTATCGGCAGGTTGATAAAGATTCGCCCCCAAACGATGTTCCAGAACAGAGTGGTGGAAAAAATCACCGACACCAATCCGCTGGGTAGTTGCATTTCTGCCATGTACACCAGCCAGTAATGAAAGCTGAACATGAACAGACCCTGAAGAACGAGCCAGCCGTGCTGTTTCAGCGTGAACTTGAGTCTCCGTTGGCTCAGCCAACAAAAAGCGAGTAAAATCAGACCC
>CAYSNA010000369.1:0-2618 GCA_964432185.1 uncultured Cytophagia bacterium | reverse complement strand
AGGCTTGCCGTCATCCGCAAGCGGGATGTTGCGGCCCGGTTGAGCATCTCCATCCACTGTCACCTGTCTCACGCCCTGGGCGACGCGGCGCGGATTTGTCACCCGGACCTGGTAGACAGTATCTCCAAAACGATAGGCGACCGACACTTGCGGATCGACAACACCAAGTTGAAATTTGATCGCCAGCCAGGTACTGCCCCAAATAAA
Source organism: uncultured Cytophagia bacterium (assembly GCA_964432185.1). Taxonomy (GTDB): domain Bacteria; phylum Zhuqueibacterota; class Zhuqueibacteria; order Residuimicrobiales; family Krinioviventaceae; genus Kriniovivens. Next base: position 2,411 of record CAYSNA010000369.1, on the reverse strand, counting down.
GGCGGTAATGATGTACAGAACAAAGTTTTTCATGTAGCGCTTTCAGAAAATGAGCGGCAAAATACTCAAAATGATGGAGAAAATGAAGATATTTTACATGGAAGGCCCGAGATCATCATTCATGGGCGGCCGAAAATTCGCCGTAAAAAAAAATGATCTCGGGCCGCGGCTTTTGGCGGGATGAACGGCTAGCCGATTTAATCTCGTGATTTCACATAATCCTTGTACAATTTTTCCGCGAACAAATCGGCGGCAAAAAGAGCCAGATTTTCCATGCCCGTGGCCATTTCCTCAACCGTCAATTCGGACAGGGCCATTGCGTCCATGATATTTTCAACCGATGAGGAAATGCCGAAAAGTCGCGGAGACAACGGCTCACGCGCCTCAACCTTGCGTTTCCAAATTCGGCGCTGCTGCTGATTGTCTATCAACTCAATTTCAGACTCGATGATGAAATAGGTGCCGACTTCCCACCCACGGGCATCAATGCCGTATTTTTCCATGCGCACATTAAAAATAAAATCCGCCATCTTGATCTCATTGACCGGCCGAAAATTCAACAGCTCGGCCGAACGGAACAGCATTTCTTCTTCAATAATGGCGGGCACATTAACCATGGCCATAGCGCTGTCGAGTCGCGCACGCGCCTTGGACGCCTGTGATTCCCGCGCGATGGACGTGCCGACGCTCAGCGCCGAACCGATCAAATCATGCGGATTGATGTACATATTGTAGAGATCGGTGAACACATTGGCGCGCGGTGGCATAAACGTTCTGGCGGCGATGTCGGCTTCGCGCAAATCGTATTCGACCAGCTTGTGCGAGGCGCAGGCGGTCAGCAGGACCAACAGTCCTGCCAATCCAAGTATTGATAATCGAAAATATTTCATGGCTCCATCTCCAATTTTAAAACATCCCTAATATGATAAAAATCGCGATTTGTTTCACGATTTCACGCCGGGAACTGCAATTAAGACGAAAAATTTTCGGGATGTTTACAAAACCAGATTTACTTTTTGTCGCGTTGATGCGCCACTATGTGAGCATTCCTCCCTTGAGAATCTTTTCGTACACACGATGTTTTTTCGTCCATTGCACACCAATGGCGGACATGTCCCCCATGCTCTTTATATTCTGCTCTTCAATCTGCACAACATCCGCATGTTTAAAGCCGAACTTTTGGATCGTGCGCGCCATTTCCGTATAGAGCACGGCGTTGGCGCCAACACCGCGATGCCCCGGCAGCAATCCGGTGCCGTTAAAGTTGCACCATTCTGTTTTTTTAAAATCGCGAAGAATATGATAAAATCCGAAGGGCCACATGCGCCCCTTGGCTTTGCGAAGTCCGTCGGTAATATCGACAAAAGCAAAAAGGAAACCGATAATTTCTTCGCCTTTCATCACCAGTTTGATGAGCTTGGGATTACTGATCGCCAGCAATTGATCGGCAACAATTTTAGCTTCATCCAAATTCATCGGACTGTAGCTCACGTTATTGGCAAAGGTGTCGTTGTACATCACTTGAATCCGCTTTATCCAGTCACGCAACTCGTTTTTCGACTCGAATGATTTGATCCAGAATCCGCGCTTTTGGCTGACCTTATCGGCAATATCAAAAAAGCGTTGCGGCAGTTGATGGTCGCCGCGCAAGTAGCCGGAGTAATAATCCGTCAACTTTTTGAAACCAACGTGCTGCAATAAATTATCATAATAATCATAGTTATAGTTTTGTCCCAGGGCCGGGCGGCGATCGTTGCCCTCCACCAAAATGCCGATGCTGTCGCCTTGAATGAAACCAAACGGCCCGAGAATTTTCGTCAAGCCTCTCTCCCGCGCCCACTCTTCCACCTGTTGAAAAAGAGCGTCAGCCACATCGACATCATTGACGGCATCAAAAAAATAAAAGAACGCTGTTCTTTCACCATGATAGGCGTTGTATTTTGTCTTCTCAAGCACGGCAATCCGGCCCAGGACGGCATTGTCATGCTCAGCGACAAAAAAGTCCGCATCCGAGTGCTGATAAAACGGATAAAACTGACGATCCATCACCTTGCGCATATCCGACCAAAAAGGCGGTACCCAAAACGGCGATGTGTTGTAAAGTTGAAAAGGAAAACGGATAAAGGATTTGACATCGGCGGAATTAGTCGTGTCGAGTTTTCGGATGTTCATAGCGTCCTCGCGGATTCGTTAAAATCGATTATTACAGTGTAGGAAATTTTAAATTGAATGTCAAAGTGCATTGGATTTTTCTTATGAATTTACGCACTTTTTATTATATTTATTTTGTACACACAACAAAATAGGGGGATGAGCGACGCAACGAGACGCCATCCAAAAGCGACGAATTGTTAACGGAGACGGTATGATAAAAGAGCTTGGTAGCTGAACTTCGTATTGTTATAGATACG
>CAYSNA010000368.1:0-5759 GCA_964432185.1 uncultured Cytophagia bacterium | reverse complement strand
CGCCGCAACTCATCCGCGACACACCGGCGTTCCAGGATTCCAATGGCATGTTCAATATATCGGCTTACCAGGCCGCGTTGAATAATCCCGAACTGGATCAGCAGTGGGAAGAGGTCATTTTTTATATGCGCAATACTATGCCGTATGAAAAACTCAACAGCCTGCTCAGCGCTTCCGCCATCGTCACGGATGATGAAGCCCGACTTGAATACATGAAAAACAATCTCAAAGGCAAAGTGGATTATATTTTCTATAATGCCGCTGATTTTACCGATGCAGCCGGTGAACCGACCGAAGCCGAAATCAAAGCTTACTACAATGAGCATAAAGAAGATTTCGCTCAGAATGAAAAACGCGTTCTCGACTATGTTCTTATCGAAATCAAACCAACGGTAGCCGATAGCCAGGCGGTTTATCAACAAGCCAACGAATTGTTGCAGGATGCTTTGGATGGCAAAGATTTTGCGCAACTCGCTGAAATTTACTCACAGGATCCCGGCTCGGCTGAAAAAGGCGGCGACCTTGGTTTCTTTAAAAGAAACGCCATGGTTAAACCGTTTGCCGATGCCGCTTTTGGCGCCAATATTGGCGATATCGTCGGTCCAATCGAATCCTCTTTTGGTCTGCACATCATCAAGGTTGTGGACAAGCGTCGCCAGGACGGCGAGGATGAAGTGCAAGCCAGCCACATTCTTTTAAAAATTGAAACATCGAATGCCACGCGTGAAGCGTTGCGCGACGAAGCAGTTTATCTCGCCGATGCGGCAAAAGAAAGCTCTCTGCGCGAGGTTGCGGAAGCCGAAAGTCTTCAGGTTAACACAACTCAACCTTTTGAGATTGAAGGCTTTGTCCCGGGCATTGGCATGGAACAACGGATCAACCGGTTTGCCTTCCGCGCCAAAGTTGGTGATGTGGGCGAGGTCATTACGACGACTCGTGGTTATTATGTGACGGAATTGGCGCAAATCATCGAAGCACAGACCCAGCCGCTTGAAGAAGTGACGCCGAGAATCACCAGCACATTGCAATCGCAAAAACGCATGGACGCCGCCAAAGCCGCGGCTGAAGCTGCCTATGCCAAGCTGAATTCCGGCTCTTCGTTGGATGATGTGGCGGCCGTGGACAGCCTCACAGTGCAGCAAACCGAGGAATTCACTCTCGGTGGCAGCATCCCCGGCGTTGGCCGCGAACCCCGTTTTGCCGCTGCCGCGCTCGATTTGAGCGTCGGCGATTTTTCCGTCCCGATTGAAGGCACGCGGGGATATTATCTTGTGCAAGTGACGGAAAAATCCAATTTTGACGAGGCCGCGTTCAACAGCCAAAAAGAGAGCCTGAAAACGCAGCTTACCGTCCGCCGCCGTAATCAAGTCTTTAGCCAATGGTACACCAAGCTGAAGGACGAAGCGGATATTAAAGATTTTCGAAACGATTATTTCTAAAATTGAAAGGCGAGTTTAACGACTCGCCTTTTTTGTTCAATTTTTTATTTGCATCCCTTTCACTCTTTTCTTACTTTTCCTTTGCTTCATTCAACATGTCATTCGTTATTCTGCATTTATAAAATCCGATAAAGAGGTTCTCATGCAGAGTTTTCCCACTCGTCGCCAATTTATCCAAAAAGCTGCCATCGGATTTGCCGGCACAACTTTACTCGCCGCGTGCGCCGGGAAGCCCAAAAGCCGCTGGCGTTTTTTTACGGAAAAAGAAGCGCAGCTCGTTGATCTTTTAACAGAACAGATTATTCCAACAGATGAGGCACCCGGCGCTATTGAGGCCGGATGCCTGAACTTTATCGATAGACAGCTTGTCGGGCCCTATGAGCGCTATCAAAATGATGTTCGCAATGGCCTCATCAGCCTGGAAAAAACCTGCGCGAGCGGATACAATCTGTCCTTTGCCGAACTGGATTGGGATGATCAGACCGCTGTTCTGGAAAAACTGGAAGCCGGTCATGTGGATGACTCTCTGTGGCCCGATGTCTCATCGTCGTTCTTTTTCCAGCTCGTTCGCGATTTTACCATGCAGGGGTTTTACGGCAGTCCACGTCACGGCGGCAATAAAAAATACATCAGCTATAAAATGCTGGCGCTGGACATGCCGCACATCATTGGACAGAACCGTTACACCCAAGGCATGGACAAGCCGAATGGCTGGATCGAGAGGGTGAATTAATGGCAAACAAACATGTGAATGCTGTCGTCATCGGCGCCGGTGCAGGAGGCGGCGTCGTGGCGAAGCAGCTGGCGACAAACGGTTTGTCCGTAGTGCTTTTTGAACGCGGCCGCTGGCAGACATTTTATGATCATGACAATGATGAATTAATTTCCCAGCGTACGTTTCCGCTCGGCAACGCCTTTGGCCCGGATAACAAACGTTACCGCCGTGTGGTGGTCGATCAGAATGGCAACGAGCAGATCGTGCTGCCAAACAGTTGGGCGTACAACAACAATGCGGCGTGCGTTGGCGGCGGTACGCTCAGCTATGGCGCCATGGCGTGGCGGTTCATGCCCCAGGATTTCCAAATGAAATCCACCTACGGTACAGTGGACGGTTCGACGCTGGACGATTGGCCGATCTCCTACGATGATCTCGAATCTTTGTATGAAAAAGCTGAATGGGAAGTTGGCGTGTCCGGCGATGATGCTCAAAATCCCTTTGCGCCGCCGCGCAAAAAGCCGCATCCCATGCCGCCGTTTCCCTACAACAAGGAAGCCAAAAAAATGGACGGGGCCGCCAAACGACTCGGCTGGCATCCCTTTCCCATTCCCATGTTGCGCAAGTCCATTGCGTATCGCGGACGCGGCGCCTGTATTCGCATGCGTACGTGCGTTGGATTTGCCTGCCCGGTGAACGCCAAATGCGGCTCGCAAAATACCGTCATTCCCGAAGCCATCCAAACCGGCTTGTGTCAGGTTCGCGCCGAATGTAAAGTCGCGGAAATTCTCGTCAACGATCAAGGCCGCGCCACCGGCGTGAAGTATTTTGATGAAAACGACAAGCGGCAAATCCAAACGGCGGATATTGTGGTTGTCGCCGCTTCGGCGACGGAAACCGCGCGATTGCTGCTCAATTCAAAATCCAAGCTCTTTCCCAACGGCGCCGGCAACAACAACGATTGGGTGGGTCGCAATTTACAGGGCCATGCGTATACCGGCGCGTTTGGACTTTTTGACGATGAGGTCTACGACGACGTTGGCCCCGGCGCCTGCATTGCCATTTGTGATTTTAACCACGGTAATCCCGGACTCAAAGGCGGCGGTCTGTTAGCGAACGAATTCATCCGCATGCCGTATCTGTTTTCCGGAATTCGTCCGCCGGGCGCCAAGCGCTGGGGACTGACGCACAAACACTTTCAAAAACAGAATTTTAAACGGCACGCGCAGGCCGTTGGCCCGATACAGGAGATGCCTATGTTCGAGGCGCGCGTGCAGGTCGACCCAGTGGTCAAAGATTATTGGGGCGTGCCGGTGGCTCGATTATCCGGGCAACGCCATCCTTATGACCTTGAACTGACCGATTTTCTCTCCCGCAAAGCCGAACTGTGGATGAAAGAATGCGGCGCCGTTTATACCTGGCGGCATCAACCGGGACTCGGTTTGAGCGGCGGCCAGCACCAGGCCGGCACCTGCCGGATGGGCAATGATCCGAAAACCTCGGTCACCAACAAATATGGCCGGCTTTGGGAGATCGATAATATATTTGTCGCTGATGGCAGTTTGCACGTCACCAATGGCGGTTTTAATCCGGCGTTGACCATTTTTGCGCTGGGATATTGGATTGGCGATTATATTGCCAAAGAATGGCACGGCACAAAATTCAAGAGCTGACTATTACCAGGACATCATCATGAAAACAGTTAAAATATCGATAGCAACTTTTGCGCTGGTGTGTATTGGCTTGTTCGTTTTCTACATGTCCTGGTCGCACGCCGCGCCGGAAAAAACCTGCCTCTCCTGCCACGAGCTGCAGACCGCGTATGATGACTGGACGATCTCCTCGCACCGCGATATTCGCTGCGAAGAGTGTCACGGCACGGCGCTGAGTTCCGGACTGCACAGTTTGACCGAAAAAGTCGGCATGGTCTTTTCGCACGTGAAAGAAAAAGGACAATCGGAGCTGCAGTTGAGCGAAGTGCAAGTGCTTGATCTCATGCAACGCTGCCGAAATTGCCACGAAAATGAATACGCCGGCTGGCTGGAGAGCGGCCATTCGGTCACCTATGCCGATATATTCCTCAACGAAAAACACAACAGTATTGAACAGCCGTATGAAGATTGCCTGCGCTGCCACGGCATGTTTTTCGAAGGGCCGATCGCTGAGGTCGTTGAACCATTGGACAACACAGGCCCGTGGCGATTGGTTGATGACGAATTAAATGACCGCCCCGTAATCCCATGTTTGACGTGCCATAATATTCATGCGCAGGGTGTTGTCGCTAAAAGGCCGGATCATTCCGATCCGTCTCGCATTTCGTACCAACGCGAACCGCGGTTGATCAAAGCGTCGTTTTACGATCGCCGGGATAAATTTCATTTTGCTGCGCAGGATTTGCCGACGCCTCAGATTGTCGACTTTGAAGGAGAGACCATCATCGTCTCGGATGATGAACGCCAGCGCCTTTGTACGCAATGCCACGCGCCGAATGCCTTCCATCAAACCGGCACCAGCGACGACCGCACGCCGCGCGGCGTGCACGAAGGATTCAGTTGTCTCGCCTGCCACGAAACGCATACGCACGACGCGCGTCAATCGTGCGGCCAGTGTCACCCCATTATGTCCAATTGCGGTTTGGATGTCAAAACGATGAACACCACATTCAGCAATCCCGACAGTCCGCACAATATTCATTTTGTCGCGTGCGAGGATTGCCATGCGAGCGGCATCCCGAAATAATACCTTAAAATTGAAAGCCTGCCACAGCGGCTCTGAGCGCGCAAAGCCATAAACAATCATTTTCTCTGAGGCTCTGTGGCAGAGGAATAAACAATCTGATACATTTTTTGCACATCACTGCTAGCTGATAATTTCCCCCAGCTTTCCATTCACATCCAGCCCCGCATGTTTGCCGATTTCTGAAAACATCAGTTTATTCGCTTGCTTGTCATACACAGTCAGTTTGATCGTCGCTCCCAGCGTCTCTGACACTTTTGGCGTCATGCTCACATCGTACGGCGCATGCAAAATGCCGCCCTCTGTTCGTTCGGTCTCGATATCCAGTTGGTATTTTTTGTCCGACACCACAATTCTGACCTGTTTCTCGGTAATCTCGCACATTTCCAGGTGCGCGCCGGTATAGGTCGTCAATCGCAGCAGGTGACCGTTCATCCACAAGCCGACGATGAAGCCGCGAAAGGAACTACCCAACCACGGGATATTGGCCACCGAGGCCATAATCGACACGCCCGGCGTTTCAAAATGATTGGACTGCATCCACACATAGGCACTGGGGAATGACCAGCCCCAGTCCTTTTCAATATAACCGCGGCCGCCGTCAAAATTAACCGCTCGGCCGTTTATCTCCAACTCGCCGGAAATCGCGTGATCAAAACTGATGACGCCGTGATAGCACTGCATAAACGGCACGAACGCGTACCATCCCATCACACCGGGCGATAACAATGTGACAGGCCACGGCGCCAGGGTACCGAGATTGATTTTTCCGCGAACAGAGCGCTGCTCTGATTCGATAAAAATTTCAAAAGCATCGCGGCAAAAGTGATTGTCTCCGACGTGAATTTCAAGCTGTCTGGTTGACGCGT
>CAYSNA010000367.1:4683-5781 GCA_964432185.1 uncultured Cytophagia bacterium | reverse complement strand
CCTCGGTACAGCAGCTCGTCACCTTGCTGCGCGGCAATCACCTCTGCATCATTCCCGCGGAAGTGCGAACGGACGGTCATGCGCTTCTCGCCTATGTGCAGGAAAAAGAAATTGATGTGCTCGATTGCGTGCCGTCCCAGCTCAAATTGTTGATGACGGCCGGCTTGTTTGAACGTGATGGATGGCTGCCCAAAGCCATTTTGCCCGGCGGCGAGGCCATCGACGAGCCGACATGGGCAATGCTGCAAAAATGCGGCAGCCAGATTTATAACATGTACGGCCCCACCGAATGCACGGTCGATGCGACAACCTGTTATGTCAACAAGGGACCGGCGCACCCGACGATTGGCCGTCCATTGTCCAATGCGAAAATTTATATTCTTGATAAAGAGCGCCAGCCGGTACCCATTGGCGTCACCGGTGAAATTTGTATTTCCGGTGAAGGTCTGGCACGAGGCTACTGGAATCGGCCTGATTTGACGGCGGAAAAATTTATCCCGAATCCGTTTTCTGACAAGGGCGAACGGCTGTATCGCACCGGCGATCTTGGCCGTTTCAAATCCGATGGCCATATCGAATTTCTCGGCCGGCTCGACCATCAGGTCAAATTGCGCGGTTACCGCATGGAGCTCGGCGAAATTGAAGCCAATCTGCAAGACCACGCGAAAATCAAGGACGCCATCGTTGTGGTGCGCGAGGACGAACCGGGCGATAAGCGTCTCGTTAGCTATTTTACTACCAGAAATGAAGAAAAACCGACAGCCGTTGACTTGCGCGACTTTTTATTGCCGCGTCTACCGGACTATATGATCCCGTCCTATTTTGTCGCGCTGGAAAAATTCCCGCTGACGCCGAACGGCAAGATCGATCGCAAAGCGCTGCCCAGGCCGACCATCGAACGATCGGATTTGGCGTCGGATTTTGCCGAAGCCTCAACGCACGCGGAACAGGCGCTTGTTGATATCTGGAAACAGGTTCTCGGCGTCGACGAGATCGGTATTGATGACAATTTCTTTGAACTCGGCGGCGATTCAATTTTGAGCATTCAGGTGATTGCCCGCGCGCACCTCACCCCGCAGGAGCCGCTCGCTGAGCGGA
>CAYSNA010000367.1:0-4673 GCA_964432185.1 uncultured Cytophagia bacterium | reverse complement strand
CATCAGCACGGATTCAAATTGTCGCCAAAACAGATTTTTGACACGCCGACCATTCGCGGTCTGGCGGCCAACATGCAAGTCGGGCCGCAGGTTGAAGCGGAGCAGGGCATCGTCGCCGGTGATGTGCCGTTAACGCCCATCCAGCACTGGTTCTTTGAACAGCAGTTTGAGAATGTCCATCACTGGAATCAATCGGTGGTGCTGGATGTGCTGGACAAACTTGATGCGGATCACTTGCATAAAGTTTTTGCCAAAATTAGTGAACACCACGACGTGCTTCGGCTGCGATTTAAAAATGAAAATACCTGGACAGCCTATCTGGCGCCGAACGAGGAGCCCATCCCGCTGCACCTGTTTGACCTGAGTCACGTGGCGGATGAGGAGGTCGACACGTCACTCGAAAAACTAACGACGGAGATACAGGCCGGTCACAATCTTGAAAAGGGCCCGATGATGCAATGCGCCTATGTTTCGATGGGCGAGTTTCGATTGGACAAATTGTTCATCTCCATTCATCATATGGCAATTGACGGTTTGTCCTGGCGAATTTTGCTGGAAGATATTGTGCGCGCCTACGATGCTGTCGCCAACGGTCGTGAGATTCAATTTCCTGCCAAAACGACATCCATGAAAGAATGGGCCGAAAAACTCCTTGCCTATGCCGAAACAGAGTTGAGCGACGACACCAATATCTGGTTACAGGATGAACCTGGACAACCGCTGCCGGTTGATTTTGATGGTGATGACACCGAAGCTTCCACTCAAATTGTCAATGTCGAGCTGTCGATCAGCGATACGCTGGCCCTGTTGCAGGATGTTCCGGCCTCCTATCAGTCGCAGATCAACGATGTGCTGTTGACGGCGCTGGTCATGGCATTTAAAGAATGGACCGGCGATCCGTTGCTTCGCATCGCCCTGGAAGGCCACGGCCGCGAAGATGTGATCGAGAATGTCGATATTTCGCGCACCATGGGCTGGTTCACGACGCTCTATCCGGTGCTGCTGGATGTCCGAAACCAATCGACCATCCACCATAAAGTGCAAGCCGTCAAGTCGCAACTGCGCGCCATCCCCAACAACGGTTTTGATTACGGTCTGCTGCGATATTTGAAAAAAAATGATGCTGCCAGGACGCTGTCCGAAATACCGGAGCCGCAGGTAGCGTTCAATTATCTCGGACAATTCAGCCAGATGGCGAATGATCCACGTTTTCGCCTATCCGATTTTCAATCGAAAACCGAGCGAGATCCGGCAAATCGCCGCGCCCATCAAATTTTTATCAGCGGTAAAGTGGCGCAGGACAAACTGCAAATGAGCTTTTTCTTTAGTGAAAATGTATATAAAACGCAGACGATACAGACGCTGGCGCACCATTATATGAGCAGCCTGCAAGAGATCGTTTGGGAGGCGAAAAACTCGGATGGCAACGGCTATGCGGACCATGTTGACAGTGAGGTCATGCAGGATGAAAATCTCGACGATGTGCTGTCCGAACTCGATTTTGAATAAAGGTACGATGGAATGAGTCAGAACGATAGAGCTAAAAATATTGAAGCCATATATTCTCTGTCGCCCATGCAGCAGGGCATGTTATTTCACTCTGTTTATAATGAAGGGGTGGGCGAATATCACGAACAGTTTCATTGCACGATTCATGGTGATTTAAACCAAGAGGCGTTTGCGCGCGCCCTGCGTATGGTTGTGCAACGGCATTCGTCGTTGCGCTCGGCGTTTGTGTGGAAAAAAACGGCGAAAATGCTGCAAGTGGTGCAGAAAGAAGTCGAGCTGCCGCTGTTCCATCTGGACTGGAGCGATGTGGATGAAGCGTCTCAACAGCAAAAATTGCGCGAGCTGCTCGAGTCGGATCGCAAGGAGGGATTTAATCTCTCGAAAGCGCCGTTGATGCGCTTTTACATCATCCGGCTTGCCGAGGGCACATTTAAACTGTATTGGGCGTTCCATCATTTATTAACGGATGGCTGGTCCATGCCCATCGTGCTCAAAGAAGTCTTTATGCTGTACGAGGCCTATTCGAAAAATATGCCGCTGGTGTTGCCGCCGGCGCGTCCCTATAAAAATTATATCGACTGGATCGAAAAACAGGATCTCGGCAAAGCCGAGACGTTCTGGACTAAAGTTGTCGGTGATTACAGCGCACCGGTGAACATTTTGGAGGATCGACTTCGGCCCGAGGATCTTGACGGCGTGGACGATTACTGTAAAATTTCCAAAGAATTTTCAGTCGATTTTTCCGACCGCTTGAACGTTTTTGCGCGGCAAAATCAGTTGACCGTCAATACGCTGGTTCAGGGGGCCTGGGCGCTGCTGCTGTCGCGTTTGAGCAATGAAGATGATATTGTTTTTGGCGCCACGGTCTCCGGTCGGCCGCCGGAATTGCCGGACGTGGAAAAAATCGTCGGACTGTTCATCAACACGTTACCCATCCGCGTTTTGGTTGACGATAAAAAAACAGCGCTCGATTTTCTTAAAGCCATCCAAACACTTGCGGTCGAGATGCGCGAATTCGAGTACACGCCTCTGGTCGACATTCACGGCTGGAGCCGCGTGCCGCGTGACCTGCCGCTGTTTAACAGTATTGTTGTGTTTGAAAACTATCCCGTTGATGCGGCGATGAAAAATCCGCAGAGCAGCTTACGGTTCAGCGATTTTCACACAATCGAACGCGTTAACTATCCGTTGTCGCTGGTGGCCGGCTTTTCCGATTTTTTAGCGCTGGATATTGCCTACGAGTCGACAAAGTTCCGCCGAGAGACCATCGAACGTTATCTCGGCATGATGGAGCGCATCCTGTTTGCCTTTGTTGAACGCTCGGCGCAGCCGCTGGGCGCGATCAAACTATTAACTCCAGCCGATGAACACAGGATACTGGTCGACTGGAATAAAACGCACAAGCCGTTCGACAAGTCCATCTGTATGCATCAGCTTTTTGAGCAGTGGGTGGAAAAACAGCCGGATCGCCCGGCGTTAAAATTTAACGATGTTGGTCTCACGTATAGCGAATTGAACGAACGCGCCAATCAGCTCGCGTATCACTTGCGCAAAAAAGGCATAAAGCCTGAAGACCGCGTTGCCGTTTATGTTGAGCGCTCCGTCGACATGATCGTCTCTATTCTCGCCGTACAAAAAGCCGGCGGCGCCTATGTGCCGATTGATCCCGGTTATCCGGCCGATCGGGTGAATTTCATCATTGAGGATTCCGGCGCCAAACTGGTGTTGAGCCAGTCCTCTCTGGCCGATACGATTGAACACGATGTTCCGATAATTGATGTTTTTTCGATGGCGTCCGAGCTCGAAAAAGAACCAAAAACCAATCTGCACAATGTGACTTTGCCAGACAATCTGGCTTATATGATTTATACGTCCGGTTCGACCGGCACGCCCAAAGGTACGCTGCTGCAGCACCGCGGTGCTATCAATATGATTCAATCGCTCGCTGACAGTTTTTATATTCACACGGACAGCCGCGTGTTGCAATTTGCTTCTCTGGCTTTTGACGGATCGGTCGCCGAAATTTACATGGCGCTGTGCAACGGCGCGGCGCTTGTGCTGGTGGAGCGCGATACGATTTTGTCGGTGGATAAACTGCACGAGTTGATGCAGCGGGAAAAAATCTCCAAAGTCACGCTGCCGCCATCGTTGCTCGCTGTGTTGGATCACAAGGATTTGCCGAGCTTGAGTGTTGTCGTGTCCGCCGGAGAAGCGGTGACGCCGGACATCGTCCGTCGGTGGGCCCCGGGACGAACATATATCAACGCCTATGGCCCAACGGAAAATACCGTCGGGGCGGCCTGCTATCAAGTCAACAATGAGGCGTTGCCAATTGCCAATGTGCCCATTGGCCGACCATTTGAGAACATGCAGCTTTACATTCTTAATACATATCTCGAACCGGTCCCGGTCGGCGTGCCGGGCGAGCTGTGTATTGCCGGCGCCGGACTGGCGCGCGGTTATCTGCACCGCCAGGATTTGACGGCGGACAAATTTGTGCCGAATCCGTTCAGCGATCTGCCGGGCTCGCGCATGTATCGTTCCGGTGATCTGGCGCGCTTTTTAGCAGACGGCAATATCGAGTTTCTCGGCCGCATCGATTTTCAGGTGAAGATTCGCGGCTTCCGCATTGAGCTTGGCGAGATCGAATCCGTTCTCAGCCATCACGAAGATGTCCTCGATGCCGTCGTGCTCGCCAAAGACGAAGCGAACGGCCAAAAGATGCTCGTTGGCTATGTGGTGCCGAATAAGGACCACACCATTGATGTGTCCGATCTGCAGAGTTTTATGCGGACGCACTTGCCCGATAATATGGAGCCGGCTATTCTGTTAACACTCGACAGTTTTCCGCTAACGTCGAACGGCAAGGTCGATCGCCGGGCGCTGCCCGAACCGGACATGGACGAATTCGCCAAAATGCGCGAATTCGTCGCGCCGCGAAGTCAGACGGAAGACATTCTCGTCTCCATCTGGCAGGATATTTTGACGCTCGAACGGATCGGCGTCACCGACAGCTTTTTTGATCTTGGCGGCCATTCGCTGATGGCAACGCAACTCGTATCGCGCATCCGCGATGCCTTTGACGTTGAATTGCCATTACGCGATATTTTTGAAACACCGACGATCGCCAATCTGGCGCTGCTGGTTGAGCAGGCCAGACTCAA
>CAYSNA010000366.1:0-5787 GCA_964432185.1 uncultured Cytophagia bacterium | reverse complement strand
CACCGCCATAGGCGATGGACCAGCTCAACCGAATATTTACAATCGACGCTTCCAACAGGCCGGCCAGCGTTGCCAGTGCGCCCCCGGCCAACATGGCAATCCGATACGCTGTGGAACGAATGCCGACAAACAGCGCCTGCTTTTGCTGATTCAGCGCCAGCATATAATAGCCATCAGCGGCGATATCGTGCGTGGCGGACACAAACGCCGCAAGAAAAAGCAGCGTGATGATCAGCACCAAAAAATGGGGAAGCTGCGCCACGATAGCGACGCCAACAAAACAAAATCCGAGCACCAGTTGGGTGTAAATCGCCCACGAGCGTTTGGTCGAATAAATATCGACCAGAGGCGACCACAGCATTTTCAGCACCCACGGCAACATGATGATGCTGGTGAGCCCGACCACCTGGTTGGACACACCCAGACTTTTAAACATATAAATTGAAACGGAATTGATCAGAACGTACGGCAGACCTTCGATAAAATAGAGCGTCGGGATGTATATCCACGGGGAACGGGTTTTCCTCATGTAAAGTCCATTTCAAAAAAGGTGGGCACAAAAAAAGCCTCGCGAGGAGGCTTGTTTTTCAAAATTAAATCAAGCGTCGTTTTGCCGCAGCTCGGCTTTCAATTTGGTGATTTCATCGCGAATTTTCGCCGCTTCCTCGTACCGTTCCTCTTGGACGGCCCGAAGCAAATCGAGATTAAGTTTTTCAAGCACGTCTTCAGGCGCCGTATAGGACGGTACCTCAAAATTTTCCTTCACTCGCGGCGTATGGATGTTCTCAGCAATTCCTGCCTGCTGCATAACGCTGTCTTCTACATAAATCGGTGCTTCGGCACGCAGCGCCAGAGCAATAGCATCACTCGGTCGGGCATCAATATTTTTGAACTCGCCGTTTAAATCCAGGCCCAGCAGCGCAAAATAGGTGTTGTCGCGCAATTCGGTGACGACGATATGTTCGACGCGTGCATCCAGCGTATCAAGCAAATTGCGAATAAGGTCATGAGTCAGCGGGCGAGGCGGAGCAATATGTTCAAGTTGCAGGGCAATCGCCTGAGCTTCAGAAGAGCCCACGACAATTGGAAGCCACCGATTTTCTTTTTCTTCCTTCAGAATAACAACAAATCGGCTGGTCGACGTATCCAACGTTACGCGCTCGACTGTAACGCGAACCATCATGGAAATTTTCTCCAACAGTCAATAATACGTGGAAATTATACTAATTTATCATTCAACAGTCAAGGCTTATTTTGACAGCTCATTGAACGTAAATTTGAGTTACGTCAATTATTTACAGATTTTTAAATCGGATGCGTAATAATTTCATTTCGCGGTTTTCCTGGATAATATTTTTGCGCGCCTGTTTAACCAACCTGCATAAAATCTTGCTTTCCAGCCGTGAAATTCTTATGTTCGTTCGCAGTAAAAAGCCCATAATTCTCCAGGAGAAAAATCACATGACCTTTAAAACCTGTTTAATTAAAAAATTCTGGCCGGCTGAAGACAAGGGCGATGAAGACGAGATCATCCGTCAACTCGTCATTCAGGCCGAGGTGGCGCTGGATAACAGTCGACAGGTTGGCGAACTCTACAATAATATGGTGCGCGGCCTGGTTCGCATCCTTTTCCTGGACAGCTTGACGGGCGAAGAACTGGTTCTGAACGCCGCAACGATAAAACCGTTCAATATCAAACAGAAAAAAGTCCGTGTCGGCAAGGGTGAAGATGCGGATGTCGTCAAAAGCGAGTTTGCGGCGCTCAATATTGTCACTCGCATACCTGATGATAACGAAGGACGACTTTTGGCTGAATTGTATCCGTTCTTCAACATTGAAATTCAAATGACCATCGAAGAGCTCAAACCATTCGCGCATGTGGTGGATGCTGAGCCGCAGGCAGAAGCGCTTGCATCCTCCGCGCCCAAGAGCCCGTCCGCCGATGCGCCGACAGAGATTGAAGAGAACGCTTCTCATTCGGACCTATCGGATGATCAGGACGAAAATCTCGAAGATGACGATGATCTCTATTTCGATGAAGACGATGACCTTGATGAGAACGACGAAAATTTCATCAACGATTCCGATGCGTTTGACGATGCACATCCGGACAATGGCGATCGGTATTGAGATTGAGATTTTTCATCTCCTGCCTTCCTCTATTTTTTAAACTCTGAAATTACTTGACTTCAATTGGCACGATTCCTATTATAAACCGGGAGGAGTGTGCGGGGTTTATTCTGTTCAACAGGACGTCCTTGTCAGCTTGGATAGGAAAGCAAACTAGTCGTAGAGGCATGACATGAAATCGCACATAACCATCGCACTTGCAGCAGCCGCATTGATTTCAATTAGCTCGTGGAAATCGCTGGGCGGCGATTTCGGAAAAATCCAACAGAGTGTCAGAAGATTCTTTCTCTTTATCTTTTGGATTTCGTTGGCCATTCCTTATTTCCAGATCGCGGAACGTGCCAAAGAATTTTTACTGGACAAAGTTGACTTTAATTATCTCCTCGGCAAAATGCTCGGTGAATACAAAGGCACGGATTGGGCCGACGGTATTCTGTCCATGACATTCATTTTTATTTACATCGGCATTGTCATCTCATTATGGAGTGCTGAAAAGAAAATGAGCAAAAAGAAAGATGACAAAAAAGAAATGGAAGACAAGCCGTTTAAAATTGAGGCGCGAATAGGTAATATTCAGGAAGAAAAAAAAGACCCGAAAAAGTAAGCGGGATAGAGTACTAGCCCGCTTTTTTATTTTACAACAAACCCTGACGATACGCCAATTCGGCATTGAGAACAGAACCGCCTGCCGCTCCCCGGATAAGATTATTGGAAATCGTCACAAAGCGCACAATATTTTTTTCCACTTCCAAACGGCCAATTGCGACGGCCATACCCTCGGCTCGTTTGGGTGTGCCGAGCATCACATCATAGCGCGGTTGCGGGCGATCGAGCTCCTCCATAAAATAAATTGGCTGATCCGGCGTTGTCGGCAAACCGGCCACGGCTTCGGGTGTTTTGTAATTGACGATCGCATCTTTGATAGCCTCAAATGAGGTTTCGTTCTCCAACTCGGCATGCACGGAAATCAAATGCCCGACAATCGTTTGCACGCGAATACAATGGGCATGCACCTCCCAATCGGTCGGAACAATAACGCCATTGTGCAGAGTGCCGCAAATTTTCTTGGCTTCGCGGCGGAGTTTGGGCTCTTCGTTGCCAATGTAAGGAATGACATTGCCGAGGATATCCAACGCCGACAGGCCCGGATAACCGGCGCCGGAGATCGCTTGATAACTGGCAACAACCAGTTTTTTGATGCCAAAAGGAAGAATGGGCAGCAGCGCCATGGTGAGCCCGGTGGTCGTACAATTGGCATTCGTGACGATAAAACCATCCGTGTCCTGCTCCTTGACCAAATCCAAATGCGGGTAATTGATCTCGGGAATGAGAATCGGCACATCCTCTTCCATACGATAAGAGCCGGCATTTGAAAAAACGTGAATCCCGCGTTGTGCGGCTTCTTTTTCAACATCTTTTGCTACATCCGCCGGCAGGCCGGAAAATGCCACTTTAATATTTTTATCAACGAGCACATCCACGCTGATCGGATCAAATTCCATATCACCAAAAACCGCAGGCACGCCGCCCGGCACCTGTTCTTTCACGGTGCTGAGGGTCTGTCCGATTCTCGCATCACTCGCGCAAATAGCGCCGAGTTCAAAATATGGATGATCCACCAACAGCCTCAAAAAATTCTGTCCGACAACACCTGTTGCTCCCAAAACGGCACATTTTACTTTTTGCATACTCACTCCTGATTCTGATTTTTATCGATCGGCAAAAAAAAAGCCCACAGTGTTGAGTCTGTGGGCTTGTTATTTTTATGTTTTTATCATTTTGGTATTCCAAGCCCACAGCCATTTTTTTTGGTTTTCATCGTTTTCTTTGTTGTTGTGAGCATTGGTTTTATCATGTTTCGTGTCCTTTTTCGTGACGAGAAGATAAAAAATTCCGCGCTCAAAGTCAAGTTTCAAAAGAATGTCGTTCAACTTTACACTAAAGCTTGTGAATGAGCCTGGGGCTTTTATATTATATCGCAATCGAAACAAATTCAACCTGCGGACATTTATGAAAATTGCATACACTCCAACAACGCGTGCACAACTGACCATCGGTCTAATTTATGCCGGCATTGGCGTGCTCGGTTTTGGCCTGGCGCACATCGGCGAACCGCTTTTGCGCTTCATCCCCCGCTGCCTTTTTCGACTATGGAGCGGTCTTCCCTGCCCGACGTGCGGCGCGACACGAACGGGTATTGAGCTGAGTCATTTCCACATTGCTGAAGCGTTTCTGGAAAATCCGCTTTTCTTTCTGCTGTTCACCGCGCTATTTTTCTGGGGAATGAACACAGTGATCGGCGTTGTTACAGGAAAAAATATCAAAATCGATTTAACAAAGCGCGAAAAAAAACTGGTTCGAATTTTGCTTTTATCTGCAATACTTTTAAACTGGCTGTATCTTGTTTTACGAACAATTCTTGATTCATATTCCTTTTCATGTTAAAATTTAATAGTGATGCATGTATGGCTCAACAGCTCCCATTGGTTGGTGTAACCGTTTCGCAATTCGAAGGATTTATGCCCTCAGCCCTCATTCGAGGCTTGAAATTGCTGGGCATGGACTTTGTCGAACTTAATAAAAGCATCTTTCCGGAAATCGATCGTGTGGTGCATAATCTCGGCTCCATGACTACAGCTTTTCATCTTCCCCTGGTGGTGGAAGACGGCTGGGATTTTTCCTGCCTTGATTACAAAAATGACATTGAAGCGATGATTCGGGTATTGCGCGACTATCGAGACAAACTGCATCTGCAACACGTTGTGTGTCATCCGCCGGAACCGGAAAACGGCGGCACACCACTCAATTCGTCACTCGAATTTTTATTCGAGAATTTGAACGCACTTGGCATTCCGGTCCAGCTTGAAAACGTCCCGACCTGGCATCCCGATGATTTCCTCAAGCTCTATTGGCAGGCCGAAAAAGCGCTCGGCTCGTTGCTGGCGGGCATGTGCTTTGACGCGCCGCACTACTTTGTCGATGGTTTTGATCCGATCGAGCAGTATAAAACTGTCCAGGACATTGTCGGTTGCATCCATCTTTCCGATTGTTTGGAAGGCCGAGATGAACATATTCCGTTTAAAAGCGGCGGAGCACTGCCGGTGAACGAGTTCTTATCGACGGTGAGCAATTCTAATTTTACCGGTACCATCACGTTGGAGATCAGGCCGCATTCGTTAAAGGAACTGGACGCGTACATCGAAAGTTACATGTTGACGTTGCAGCACGTTAATTATAAAAAATACCTTAAAGCGCGGCTGAGATTGTTTGCGCTGAGACCGCTCATCAACCGTTTCGCCGCGTAACTAATAATTCGCTGGTTAGAGAATTATGACAGAACTTTGCCGAATTATTTGCGTCTATAGGTAAAATAAGCTTGCTTTATAGCGCTCATTTATTTTTATTTGAAAAGTCGGAATAAGAGACTCGAAAAATTCATTTTGATAATATGACACATCTCCTGACAATTTTCCCACAAATCAACCACCTCATGGATCCATCCGCAGATTCAACAGTGAAGAAAAATGAGTTAAACAACCGTGGGCCGATGACCCATGAATTTTAAAATAACTCGCATATTCATAACTCTTACTTTAAATGAGGTTTGAAATGCCAGAACGATTCAAGTCTTTATTGCCAACCTTGAAAGAACGTATT
>CAYSNA010000365.1:0-5800 GCA_964432185.1 uncultured Cytophagia bacterium | reverse complement strand
CTTGAAGCAGATAATGCACCCGAATGCCCGTGCGAATCTGCATGTTCAATTTTATCGAGTCATTGAGAGAACCGCGAGTGAACAGGCCAAGTCTCACCGTCTGCTCAACGGGAAAGCCAAGCGCTTTAACTTCGTCTTCAAGATACGGGGTGACGCCAATCGCGCAGGTGATGAGAATTTTATTTTTTCTGCTGAAATCCATTGTGATCCAATCTTCTGTTTTATCCAAATATAGGACTATTGCAGTGCAATCACAATTGAAAAAGGGGGGACTTGAAGCTGGCGCCGAGACAGGCGGTTACGAAAAATCCAGGCTCAACGGCGTGGCGGGTGCCTGTCTCTGCCGGCCGCTATAATTCTCGAAACGCGTTTGGATTGTCCCAATCCACTGGTCCAATTTTAAATCGATAGGCCAATCGCGGCAGAACAACACCGCCCCACGCGTATTGAAAATATTGAAATGCCGCATCCCATTCTTCGCCAACACCCCAGCCGTCGTGGATGAGCGTCACTTTGGTTGTGGTGTCAGACAGTTTATCAAAATATAAAGTGACATGGGTAAATTGGGCGCGGATCGCCGGCAATTCCATTGGCGCATTCCAGGTGAAGGACAACATTTTTTCCGCTTGAATAGCGAGGATGATGCAATTCTCACTACCGCGTAGTCCTGCCTTGGGTTCATGCGAAAAATACATTTCATACGCGCCGCCCGTTTTTAATTTAATTTTGCAGGACGGCGCGAAAAAGGTTTTACAGCCCTCGGCGGTTGTCCACGCGTCCCACACATCCGTTATCGGTGCGGGAATGTCCGAGGTGATATATATGTGTCTGTTTGGGGTGTTGCTCATATCTCTGCCTTTGTTTTGATGGAACCAGCAACGTTCCGAAAGCGATGCCGTTGCTCATTTCACCAGAGTCATTGTTATTGAATCGACAAAATCCCCGGCTGTTAGTTTGCAGGAATAGGTTCCGCCCGCAACCGCAGCCGCATCCCAGACAAGGCGGTGGCTGCCCGGTTGAAAGTAAGCCTGTGCAAGAATGTCGACAAGTTCTCCTCTCAGATTGTAAATTTCAATCCGCACCTCGGCCGGCTCGGGAAGGGTGAAAACAATTGTCGTTTCCGCATTAAACGGATTGGGATAGTTTTGTTCGAGCGCAAACTTGGCCGGCGTATCCGCGGTGCCATTTGCATAAACAGTGATGTGCTGAACTTGTTTAAGAATTTTGTTCTCCGGATCAATGCGCGGCGGCACGAACGGATCGAGCTTGAGCGAGCCGCGCCCTGTCGACATATCCGCGAAATAAACATGGTCGCCAATTTTCACCGGCACATCAACCGGGAAGGGAATATCGTTTTCGATCTCCCAGGCAAGAAACACGGAATCGCCTTTTATCCATGTTTGCAGCAGCGGCAGTTTGGCCTGCCGGAGGTAAACCGCAAAGAACCAGTCAAGTTGTTGCTTTGAGACGCGTTGCACGGTTTCAATAAAATCCTCAGTCGAAACGAGCCGGCAATGCGATCCATCGTTAACATTTTTTAAATCCGGTTCGGGATAGAGAAAGCGCTGCAGGGATTCAAAAAAGTCCTCGTCGCCGAGAACGTAGCGCAGTGTGTGCAGCACCCAGGCGCCTTTGTAGTAAATGTCGCCGCCATAAATCTCACTGGTGCGGCTGGATTCGGTCGGCGCAATTGGTTTAGTGTTTCGAATGGAACTGTTGAATTTTGTCATCACCGCGTCATAGCCGTCTTGTCCGTTAAGATGACCGGCGTAAAGCGCTTCCATGTAGGTGGCAAAACCCTCGTGCAGCCAAAAGTCTTTCCAGTCCGATGCGGTGAGCATATTGCCCCACCACTCGTGTGCCAGTTCGTGAAAATGCAGCGCATCAAAACCCTGGTCATATCCAAAGACGCCGTTTCCCTGGCGATTTCCATAAGCGATGCACGATTGATGTTCCATGCCGAGATACGGCGCGTCAACCGCGGCATATTTATCAATGCGAAAAGGGTAGGGGCCGAGCAGTTCTTCGAGAAAACGAACGTGCCGCGGAATTTGCGGTATGAATTTTTCCAGTTCACTTTTGTGTTCGGCAAAATAGTAAAAACTCATCGGCAGTGGTTCGCCGCTGACACTGGTGAATTTGTAGCGCTCCTCGATATACGGTCCGACGTAAAATGACAAGCCGTAATTGTTGATGGGCGTTGAAACGAACCAGTGAAACGTTCGAGTGCCGTTTTTGTGTTCGGTGATGTCGCGGAGCCGACCGCTGGAAATACAGCTCAGATGTTCGGGGATGGTAAAGTGCAGTGCCATCGAATCGGGCTCGTCCGACGGGTGATCTTTGCACGGCCACCAGATGTCCGCGCCATTATTCTGGCACGCCACGCTGATCCACGGTTCGCCGCTGTCCGTTGTGCTCCACACAAATCCACCGCTCCAGGGCGGATTCGGCGCCTCGCGGGGGGTGCCATGATAAACGACTCTGGCTTGAAATGGAGTGCCGGGAAGTTGTTTATATTTCACATCAATATAAATTTTCGAACCACTACGCTCCCAGGTTGACGGAACCAGTTTTTTCAAATCGCTGACATACACAGAATCAATTTTAAAAAGAGCGTCAAAATCGAGGACGAACCGGGAGAACGGTTTGATCACGGTTGCAGAAATCGTGTTGGAGCCGGCGATGCTGCGGCTCACCGGATCAATGACCAGCGACAGCTCGTAAAAGGTCACATCATACGCCGCCTGTTCCGGCATCAGCGGACCACCGGAATCATACGTGTTGTCTTGCGCCCAGGCCAAAGCGGCCAGCGCCATGAGTGTGATAATTGATTTCAACGTCCTTTTTATCACCATACGCTCCTTGATTAACACAACAATATCAGCGCTCATTTCAACTATTCTATAGCGGGTAACGATGAACTCATATCGGCAAACGGCCGGATTAAGTGGCCCCGCAGCACTGCTTGTACTTCTTGCCGCTGCCGCAAGGACAAGGATCATTGCGGCCGATGCGCTCGGCCCTGATCACCGTCCGCGTTCGTTTTTTTATAAAAAAATCCCAAATTTTTGAAACATAGATGGAAAGATCGTCAATAAGATCTTCTTTTCGTTCTTCGAGCTCTTGACGGAGTTGTTTATCAATTTTTAGCGTTTGCTCATCTGATCCCCCCAGGAATAAAATCGGCAAAAGCAGGTCGTAAAGTTCGGCGGCATCTTCCTCCCGCTCCCACTCATCGCTCCAAAAATCAAGTCCAATTGCAAATCCCCGGCACCAGCCGGTGACATCCTCAAAGACCTCTCCGTCCTCCTCATTTTCGGAAATGACCGGTTCAAACTCGTAGTTTTGAATTTCATATAATGTCCCATTATAAAAATCCAAAATCGCTTTCATTAAAAAATCCGGATTTACATCTCCGGTGATTTGAAGTTTTTCATCTTCAGCCAGGAAGACTCTGGGGAGCCACTGGCTTGGGGGAATCATTTTGGGACCGATGCCCACGGCCGCCAGGTATCCCTGTAAAACATCCACCGGCATGTGATCTTGTCCGCTTTGCTCGAGCAATTGCTCCAATTTATTAATTTGATGATTGGTGATCATGGAGAGCCTTTGATGTTGTAGAATAATGTTGAAAAATAATCGCAAAAAAAAGAACTGGTTAAAATAAAAAATCCCGACTTAAAAACAAGTCGGGATTTGAGATTATCTTAGACTTGTCAATTTTATGGTTTGTTGAAACGATCCGGCGGTCAACCGCGCCAGATAGGTTCCGGAAGCCAATGGTTCTCCGGCCACATTGGAGCCGTCCCATTGAATGGTAAATTGCCCGCTTGAGGTTTGGCCATCCACAAGCGTTTGGACAAGCTGGCCGCGTAAATCATAAATCTTTAAACTCACCGGAGTGTTTTCTGTTCCGGCGGGAAGGGTATATGACAGTGTGGTGCCGGCGTTGAACGGATTGGGGTAATTCTGCTGCAATTGAAAATCATTGACGAACGAATCCGTTTGGTCCGCCACTGCTGTTCCATTGCGCACTTTGAGCGAGAGATTATCAATGGCCACATCATATGACAATTGCGAGCCCCAGACGCCGGTTTTAAAGCCGATGAAAATGAGAACGGTTTCGCCCGGTTCACCCGGCGCCACAAAAATGCTATCGTTCTTGCCGTCACATGCATCGGCACGGAAGGTGCCGTCAATGCCGGAACCGCTGCAACCGGACCAGGAGTTAAAGCCGAGAAAAATTTCGCTGTTCGATCCGTCGATCGGTTTCCAGTCCGTGCCTTCAACCGGTTCCTGATCACTGATGTAAATTTGGCACCAAAAGCCTTCCGGTTCCGGCAGGTTGTCGTCGGTCAGGTCCTTGAAGGCGGCATTCAGAACATACTCGGTACCGCCGATCAGATCAATTTCCTGATACACCAGCACATTGGTATAATCGGATGGGCCGCCGTAGATGCGCAGGCAACCACCCTCGCCATACATCGGCGTGTTTTCAGTATAAGCAAACTCGACTGTTGAAGGCTCGTTGCTGCCCATATCGTACACTAACCATTCGGTCTCATCCTCAAACCCGCCGTCTCGAATCATCTCCTGAGCCGTTCCCATGGTGATCCCCAAAGTCATTAAAATAAGGATCATGAACAATCGACTCTTGCCCAGACGCTGTAACATTGTTTGCATTGTATCATCCTTTCGGTTAAGATCGTTTACCCTTCTAAACACAACCGACAATAACTTTATTGCCGTTGTATTTTCGGCGGGTATGATAGAAAATATTTTGTTGTGCATCAAGACAAATTTTTCCGCACCATGTTACGATTGATCTCGTTTATGCGTGTCGCTCTGCTCAATGTGCCGAATCGTCCAGTAAAATTCCTACCGAGACATACATGTTCGTCTGTTGTTCGTCCACCACATATTCGCAGCCTTCGACGTAGCCCCAGACATCTGAAATGCGGCGATAAAATCCCATGTTTTCACCGGCGGGGTACAACGGATTTTGCTGATGTTTCCAGTTTTCCGTCGGGCCAAAAATGACAATGCCGGGGATGGGCTCAACGACGCCGTCATATTTGCTGTTGATGCTGAGCGGATCCATCGGATACACAGACCCGGCATGCGTCATCCAACTGATTTCCGACGGGTTCATGCCGAGGGTAAAGTCGACGTTCATAGCGATGGCATCGCGATATTTTTGTTCTTTGGTGATGTAATAGCCCATCCACAACAACTCTTGCTGACAAATGGGATTGCAGAAACCCCAGTTGCCCTTGCCGGGGAGGGAGGCGCGATAGCCGGTTTTGCCGATCTCGTTTATCCACTCTATCTGCGATGCCGCCTCGCCAACAAGTTTCTCCTTGATCCGCGCCACGACGTTTGGATCGACGTTTTTCTGTTTGGTCACGATGATTGGGTAGAGCGCCTTCCACGGTGGTTGCTTGAAAATGGTGGTGACATGTTCATTGCGCTGGCTAAAATCGTTCCAGAAGCGCTGGTCACCGGTTGTCGAAAAAAGTTCCGCCGCGGCCCAGCACCAGGCGGTGTTGAGAACGCCGTCATCATACACCTCTTCCCAATCCAGGGGAAGGACATGCGGATTTTCCGGATTCCATTTTATTTCTTTATTTTTTTCGGCCCAGGCGTAAGCGGCTTTCGAACGGTTGAGCAAGTTCGCGGCGTGTTCGGGATCAAATTTTTGAAAGATGCGTGCTGCCTGGGCAAAAATGGCGGCGCCGCACAATGAACTATACGGCGATGCTTTGCGCATGTAATACGGCAGCATGTCGCCGTCTCCGGT
>CAYSNA010000364.1:0-5808 GCA_964432185.1 uncultured Cytophagia bacterium | reverse complement strand
TCAACACCGATATCATGTACTTTGAAAAAAGCATCGAAAGGATCGCTTCAAATCGTCTATATAAAATATTTGACCTTGTTGAAAACGCGATTACACTTTTATTCCAGCGCTTTGACATTGACGGCATAATTTTCAGAATTGGTGAAACAGATGGTATTGACGTTAAAGGGCGATTTAAAAGCAGGCTAGTGCTCAAAACGCCCAAACAAACGAATCGACTTTTAAAACGGCTTTTGCCCGTCTTTGACCGTTATGATAAAACGCTGATCTTTCGCACTTGGACCGTCGGGATTTACCCCATTGGCGATTTAATGTGGAATGAAAAAACATTTGCGCGCACCTTTGCCGGTATCAACAGCGACAATTTTCTCATATCAATGAAATTTGGCGATACTGACTTTTTTGATGACCTGCAACTCAATCCGCTCTTTTTTGTCGGTAAGCAGAAAAAGATCATCGAATTGCAAACGCGGCGCGAGCGCGAAGGTTTTGGCGAATTCCCCTATTACGTCGGCTGGCAGTACGAAAAGTATTTCAAAAAACTAAAACAGACGTGCAATGTGGTCGGCGTGTCGGTCTGGTGTCAATCCGGCGGCTGGAGCACGTGGTTTAACCGTACCTATTTAAAACCATCGACCCTTTGGAATGAGATGAACACACGTGCGGTCATTGATATTTATCGACACGGCTTGTCCGCGGACGAATCACTTTACATTTCTTGCGGCTGTGAGCCGATGATTCGCTTTGTGCGTCATGCGCATCAACTAATCCACTCCATCCTTTATATCAGCGAATTTTCCGCCACGCCGCTTTATTTTCGGCGGCTGCGTATCCCGCCGCTCATGTGGCTGTTTTGGGATCACGTCATATTAAATCCGCTACTGCTGTCGTTTATGCAATATGTTGGCGCTGGAAAATATAAAATTCCAAAGAAGGAATTAGAGGACTTTTTAGTGATGGGGAAAAAGGCGAAAATTAAAAATATCGACTATTTACATGACACGCTGTTCCTTTTGGCGCGGTGCCGGCGCGCCATGTGGAAAAAATCGTTCAAACAGAAACACATCGAACAAATTGAACAGTATAAAGAGAAATACGATATCCCACTTAAATTTTCCATCCACCTGTCACAACTCAACTACAGCAAAGCGGCCCTGGCGCTTAACATTCTAGTGCGCCGCCAGGCGCGGTATCGCGCTATTGATCGAGTGCTCCTCTCACCGCCTGTCTCGGCGGCGTTTCGACTGGCTTATCGAATGTTGCAGAAAAATTTACCCTCGTTTGCCAACAAACAGGCCATGTCAGTCGATACGCTGTTTAAATAAAAAGTGAAATATCACGTTCGGCATAGCCGTCAATTTTTTTTATCCGAAACAGAGGGACGCTTGTTTGTTCAATAAGAGAACAAGAGAATATCCCAACGTTTGTCGAAGGCGGAACAGAAAACAGTTTTGCGTTTTTTTAAATATAACGTTTCAACAACGATTGAATACCTTCATTTGATTTCACCATGACCATGGGTTTGTCCGTGCCGTTTGCCACGTCCTCCGGAATGGTGCTGCGAATGAGGTGCGACAACGCCCGCGCGTTGCTGGCGCCGATAACGATCAAATCAAAATCGTGAGAAACCTGAAGTATGGTCGAACTGATATTTTTGGACACAACGTATTTGGCTTCCTTGATCTTGTCGCGCACGGATTGGTCGCAGAATTTTTCAACAAATTGATCGATGTCCAGTGTTTCTTTGCCAGGCGACGTAATATTGAGCGGCACAATATAACCGTCTTCCGGATCGGCCATCATCGCTGCAATGTCAAGCGCGAGGCGGCTGTTTGGACCTTCTGAAATTGGCACAAGAATTTTTTTATAGGTAGTTTCCCTGCACTCTTTGAAAACCAGCACGTTACTGGGCGCATTCTGAATGACCGGATCGATGGTGCTGCCGAAAATATAGTCGGTGCGTGCGGTTTTCCCTTTCCAGCCGAGGATGATCGTATCGATCTTTTTCTCGCGCGAGGCGGAGACGATGCCGCGCGCCACATTGCGGCAATAGCGCAAGGTTGTCGTGACCGGGAAATAGGTCGTCAAATAAATCATCGCCTCGGTAATGGCCTCGCGTCCCTCCCACATGTATTCTTCGGCGTTCGACAGCGGCAGTTGCTCCGGTACGCGCACCATGGTCAATAATTCCACCTGCGCGCTCTTGGCTTCCAAAATCTTGAAAGCATTTCTTACGAGCTGAATGGCGTTATTCGGATTGGCCACCGGGATCAGTACACGGTATTTGGCCTCTTCCTCGGCTTTCTCTTCTTCAAGCGTGACAATCTCGAACGATGTTGTCACACTGCGCGATTTTGAGTAGAAAAAGTAAATGAGTCCGCCAATAAAAATCCAGCTTGGCGCGATGATCAAAGCCACGGGACTCATGTTATGCATCCAGATGGCGAGAGTGGCCTGAATGATGATAGCGAGAATGGGCAGCACCGGAAAAAACGGCATCAGGTAGCCGTAATTCAGTTCATCTCCCATGTTGCGCCGCACTTTGATCACGCAAATATTGACGAGAAAAAATAACAGCAAAAACATCATGCTGGCGCTTGAGGCGACATCCATTGTCGGCAAGAGTCCAGCGACAACCAGAACGATGGCCGCCGTGCCAAACAAGGCAATGTACGGAGTTTTGGTTTTTATAGAGATTTTCGAAAACATCGCCGGCAGCATCCGGTCGCGGCCGAGCGCATATGAGGCGCGGGTGGCGGAATAGATGGTCGCATTGAGCGCCGAGGTTGAGGCGAAAATAACCGTCAGCGTCACCAAAAATCCGCCAAACGGAATCAATTGCCGAACCGCCATGCCGAATCCCTTTTCGCTGTGACTGGCGATCCACTCCCATACAGCGCCATCCACACCCGGGGAGCCGGCTTTTACACCAACAATGGCCGCGGCAGCCACCAAAAGATAGGTGATCGTAACCGCAATAATCGAATACAACATGGCTTTCGGGAGATTGCGTTTTGGGTCGATAGCTTCATCACCCGCCTGCGCAATGACCTCGTAGCCTTCAAACGCGACATAGGTGAATCCCATGGTGATAAGCAGCTTGCCCCATCCCATCGGTAAAAACGGTTGAAAATTGTGCAGGCGAGTCGGATCTTTAGCGAGAACATAAATACCGGCAGCGCCGATCAAGCCAAGCGTGATCATTTGGCCAAGCGTAAACAAAGCGCCGGTTTTGCCGGTCTCCGACGCGCCGCGATAATTGATGTAAACAAAAAGAACAGCGATAACAACGGCCAGTATTTTTTCAGCATAAAACAATTTAATCGGCAGCCAGCCGAGCATGCCAAGGTGATCAAAATAGTGCAACGTGTAAATGGCAAACGTCACCGCATACAAACTCCCGGCGACGCTGGAGGCAAACCATTCCATCCAGCCGGCAATAAAGCTGGTACCTCTGCCAAAGGCGACGCGGGCAAAATTGTAGGCGCCGCCGGCGCGCGGAATGGCGGAGCTGAGCTCGGCATAGGACATGGCCGTAAACCGGGCCACCATACCGTTTAAAGCAAAAGTCAACAACACACCGCCGGGGCCGGCCACTTTGATGGCATTGCCGACGCCAAGAAAAACACCGGCGCCAATCATCATACCGACGCCCATCATGGTCAAATGGAAAAGATTAAGCTCTCGCGACAGCTCCGTACTAATATTATGGTCATCCAGATTTCCGGCCATCTCGCAGCTCCTTCATAATTTGGCGCACATTAGTCAAATTTTTGTCGGCAATCTTGTCAATATTTTTACGACTGGTAAACGTCAGGTAGATGATAAAACCCAGTGATAAAATAATAACGGCGACACCAAGAACCAGATCTAAATCCATTTATCCCCTCTCATTTTAAGCGCCTTGTTTTCTCGATAGTGGACCGGCGACATTCTGATTTCATGCATCGGGATTCAATCCATTTTTAGCAATTATATAAAGATACCTGATCACATGCAAGAGTAAAAGGGGAAAAGCTGTACTATTTTGACAAACAATGGATGATTTCAAACAGCCGGTGCCCGGTCATTTACACCTTGCGTTGAAGCACGCTACTTGACTCGCAAAAGTTTTTTCACTTTGGTTTGATTCGCCGTCTGCAGCACGTAAAAATAGAGCCCCGTTGGATATTGTGTCGCATCCCACTCGACATTGTAAATCCCGGCCGCCAGTTCGGAGTTCAGAATTGAAGTCACATATTGCCCCAACACATTATAGATTTTGATTTCAGCCCGTCCATCGCCATCTGTCGAAAATCGAATGGTGGTGCGGTTTGTAAACGGATTGGGATAGTTTTGAAAGAGCTGAATATTTTTTTCGTCCGCTGATGAAACGGACTCGCTCTGACTCGCCGGATCATCAGCGCCCGGCGATCCGTGCTTGTTTTGTGATGCAGACCACGCCGACGCGGACTCTTGCGATGACAATGGATTTTTCATTTTGGCCACAAGTGAGTGTCCGCCGCCATCCGCAGATGCCGGCCAGGGAAAGCTGTTTTTATACTGGATGCTGAAAAGAACCGCGCCGTCCGCTGTTATCAACTGGATCAGATCGCCCTGGTTGTTCAGCCGGCCGTCATATTGCCCGTAAGGAGCAAAGCCATAGCGCTGCTCAAAAACCTGCGCGTTGGATGCCAGCACGACGAATTCGTTTGGCGGCAAAACGTCAGTCGGGAATGTATAGGAAATGCCGGAGACGAACTGCAGCGAATCCAGTGTAATGCTTGTGCCGCCGACATTTTTCAATTCAATAAATTCAAAATCACGATGTGAGCCCTCCCCTTCAGCCAGTGGATGGTAATGAATCTCGGTTAGCCGTAGTCCGGAGAGACCATCGATTTTGACAAAACGGCACTGCTGCAAGGCGCTCCACTTTCCATCCGCATAGAGTCGCGCTTTCAGCAAAATGGTCTTTTCAAATTGAAACGGCACGTCTGCATCAAATTGCAGCGCGGTTTCTGCAACTTGCCCGCCACTTTTTCGGGGATCCGTGCCATCGAGCGTATAATAAATCTTGCCAAAATTCAGATTCGGATTGGCAATGGAGACCTCCGAGTAATCGTCAATTCGATACAGTGTATCAAGAATTGTATTACCGTTTGAGATAAATTGCGGTGCCTGCACATCAGGATAAAGTCCGACAGAACGTAGTTGCTCCAGGACAATGTCAGACCGTTTGGGAAACCAGTTGGCCAGTACATTATTGACGGCTGGAATCCAGTCCTCGTTTTTGGTTCGCGCGCGAAAGAATTTTGAATCGCCCCAGCGCGCCGACTCGGCGATGATGGCGAGATCGATTTCATCGGCCCGATCCTGGAACAGCCTGGCCGCGCGCGATGGCGTTAACAGGCCGTTATTGAAAAAGTAGTGGTGCACGCGATCACCGAAGCGCGTTAGATATTCCCGATTCATCGACAACTGATGATGCAGCCACTGCGGATGAAATTTCTCAAAGCGGCTGACGGTCATGTTATACGGTCCCTTGATAAAACCGATGGACACGCGATCTTCAGTGATGCCGTCCCCAACATTCACCGGATCGGGCAGCAGCGTGTGTTCGGCATCGTGCGCAAAAAACATAAAACCGCGGTCGTTTTTGCGATTGTAAATGGCGTAAAAATTATTCGGATCATTATTACTGCGGAACTTGCTCACCGGCGCGTCAAAATTGCCGGTGTAAAATATAACGATCATAAAATCGATGAGATTGTCTATATCCACCAGAACGCTGCCATTTGGATCGGTTTCGCCGTTCCAGCGCCGGCCTTG
>CAYSNA010000363.1:0-5857 GCA_964432185.1 uncultured Cytophagia bacterium | reverse complement strand
TTCAATGAAATGTCAAAGAACATTGCTTCGCTACCGCGGAGCGGTTTCGTTCAACAAGTTATTACCCCGCAATAGCGGGTGGTTCAATATTTCTCATATAAGAAATAATGTTTCTCTATTTAGAAAAAAACCGACTTTTTTCTTATATAAGAAACGTCCAGCTTTCTATATATAGAAATACATGAAAAGAAAGCACAATCCAGTTTCGAATCTCAAACTGAACTGTGCTATAAAAAAATAGAGATCATTTTTATCCCCAGAACAAGTCCTCTCCTTGCTTATAAATTATAATAGGAAATTAATTATAACTGATCAAGCATTTTAAAGAAGACTTTGACAATTTCTTTAATTCAATGAAAAAATTATTTGGCTGGTTTTCGAACCTTGACTCAAGAAGCTTATTAAGTTGAATAAAAATGAAGTAAAAGCGTGTGGCGTAGATAGGTGTGGATTTTAATAGAAAAAGTTGGATTGACTTAAAAAATATAAATTCTTACGTTTTAATCTCAAATCACATCACTATTCTTTTTAGTATGCCTAAATAACTTCCAAGGTTTTAAGTCAACACTCTATTTTTCCAATTGGGATAAATTTGGGATAAAAAATATCCAGCGGAGGGCATATTTTTGCAAAGTAGTACAAAAAGATATTCTTGGGAAGATTGTCTATCTCATTGTATTTATAAGTCGTTACAAAGGATTCAAATGTTCTGCAAAATGGTACAAAAACGAAAATTCCCCCAGCAAGAGAATTCCTAAACCACGTGCCGCAAGTTCGAATCTTGCTAGGGGGACAACGACCGGCGTCAGGTCGTCTCCGATGTCTCCGTGTGCCAAGGCTCACAATGAATCCTGTGAGCCTTTTTCTTTCACGTGTTGCCAATAATGAGTTTTAACACTCCGGCTTAATTTCCCTTTGGGGCTATCGCACTAACACCATTTTGCGTGTGGTCTGTTGATGGTCGGTTTGTAGCCGGCACAGGTAAATTCCCGAACTCACTGCATTACCCGATTGATCGGTGCCGTTCCAGGTCACTGTATGGGTCCCGGCAGCTTGTCGCTGTTTCACGATAGCCTTTATGTGCCCGCCGTTTATATTGTAAATGCTCAAGGTCACATCGGCCGGGAGTGGCAATTCGTAACGCAGGATTGTGGATGGATTAAATGGATTGGGGATATTGGGCCACAGACGAAACGAATTTGGCGACTTTTTATCGTTGATCGTTTGTGACGCCGAGAATTTAAAGACATGTGTTGATTCAAGTACCTCGCCCTGAAAATCAAACAAAGTGACATTTTCCCACGGCGAGCCGGACGTTGTTGTCGATATCCATTCCGGCGCCCAATAAAACAGCCCCAGCCCTTTATTGTCCGGAATCGAATCGATGAGCTGAAACAGGTCGGCTAAAAACGTACGTTGCCCGTCCACGGTGGCAGGATAGCCGGAGAGCAGTTGATCGGTGCTGCCAACAAGGTTGTGCGTGTCATCATTCCAGCCAAGGGACCAGGGATACGCCGTTTCAGCAAGGAGAATATCCTTGCCGTATCGCTGGGCCAAATCGCGGGTATTCGATTTCAAATCATCCAGGGTGCCGTGCCACCAGGGATAAAACGATAAACCGATAATGTCAAAGCTTACATTCTGCGCAAAAAGATGATCAAAAAACCAGCGGCAGCCCGCGTTATCGCCACCCCGATCAATATGAATAATTATTTTAATCCCATGATCGGGTGGCAAACCGTCCTGTATGCCTCGAACTGCAGTGTTGATCAGTTCGGCCAGTTGTGCCCATTGCTGTGGCGTATTAAAGGCGTCGCACACGCGGCCATCATCCCACAGCAAACCACAGATGATTTCGTTGCCGATCTGGACCATCTCCGGCAACGCGTTGTGTGCGGCAAGGACCCTGATGACATCTTTGGTGTAATGGTAGAGACTGTCTTTTAACACCTCATAGGACAAATCCGCCCAAACCGCCGGCTTGCTTTGGCGGCCCGGATCGGCCCATGTATCGGAAAAATGAAAGTCCAGAAGAAACGCCAAATCCAGTGCTTTTATCCGCTGCGCCAAAAGCACGGTTTTGTCCAGGTTGTTATAGGCTTCGGACGTGTGCCATAATTTCAAGCGCACGGCGTTCATACCGCGGTTTTTGAGGATGTGCATGGCGTCGCCGGCGATGCCATTTTCGCTGTAAAGACCGCCGTGGTCTTCAACCTCCTGCAGCGCGGACAGGTCCACTCCCTTGAAAAACTCGGATTGTTGCGCACTTGAAATGAGTGTGAAAAAGAGCAGAATAATAACGATGCCCCTGGCAAAATCTCGCATTTTGTGTCTCCTAATTGCAGGTCCAACATGTGTTCAATTTGATCGACATCTCCACCACGCATTGATCATTCTTTATAGATGTAGCTCATTTTTTCGCGAAAATACAACTGTTTTTTGTTTTTCATTATCCGCTTTTTGTATCTCGCACAAATGTCTTTTGA
This sequence comes from uncultured Cytophagia bacterium, assembly GCA_964432185.1. Classification (GTDB taxonomy): domain Bacteria; phylum Zhuqueibacterota; class Zhuqueibacteria; order Residuimicrobiales; family Krinioviventaceae; genus Kriniovivens. Next base: position 3,371 of record CAYSNA010000363.1, on the reverse strand, counting down.
ATGTGTGTCGAATAAATTATCTTAAAATAAGGAATGTGTTCTTTAGGCGGTGTGGAGACGCTTCATTGTTGTGGAGCCTCAGGCAGGATGTGGGATGGATTCAAACCAATAAAAATGACAAAGTCTAGAACATGGTACGGATGGGAGCACAACAACCGGTGCGAACCTTTTCGCTTTTTGTCCGTCTTGAAAAAAATCATAACCGGTCGTGCCCCATATTCGCCGATTACACGATGTCATGCTCTCGTGCATGCCAGCAGATGTGCTGCAAACAGATATCATGTTTTGATTCGATCGCCCATCGTTTTAAATTTTTGGAAAAATTTCTAACAATTTTTGTAGAGGATTGCCATGCGTTTTTCAATCGTTGCTTTTTTGGTTTGTGTGCTCGTTTTTAACATGTCGTTGATGGCCTTGGAAAAAACTCAGGATGGCTTGCTTCTAGCACCGGAGGGGCCGGGGGACAACCTGCCGCAACTCGTCAAAATTCAAGTGGTGTCGGATGACATCATTCATGTGCAAGTCTCGCCGAACGCGACTTTTTCGGAACGTCCCAGTTTAATCATTGAGGAACGCGATCGATCGACGGTCAATTTTATCGTATCCGAAAACGATGAGAATGTGACGCTGGAAACGGCATCGCTTTTGGTCGAGGTGTCGAAAAAAACGGGCGAAATTCGCTATGCTGAAAAAGACGGCACGCCGATTCTAACGGAGCGGCAAAACGGCAAAATTTTCACCCCGGCCGATGTGATGGGCGAGGAAACATTTCATATTCAGCAGATATTTGATTCGCCATCTGACGAGGCCTTTTACGGTCTCGGTCAGCATCAATATGACTGGATGAACTATAAAGGCAAGGACGTTGACCTGTATCAGATCAACTGTATTGCGGTTGTGCCGTTTGTAGTGTCCAGCAAAAATTATGGCATTTTATGGGACAATTATTCCCGCACCAAATTTGGCGATCCGTCCGATTACCAACCGTTGGATATGTTTGATCTGTACAACAAAAATGGCGACAAAGGAGGATTAACGGCGGAGTATTTTGCCGATGATCTTTTCACGACGCCGCTGTTGTCGCAAAACGAGAGTGTCATCGCGCACGCCAATCTTGATGAGTGGGATAATTATCCCGACGGATTTGATAAAAATAAAGGCAGCATTCGCTGGAGCGGCGAGATTGAGGCTCAGCAGAGCGGCACCTATAATTTTCGATTTTACAGCTCGAATTACGCCAAGCTGTGGCTGAATGAAGAACTCGTGGTGGATTCCTGGCGCGTCAACTGGATGCCATGGGCGCGGATGGTGAGCCTTGATATGAAAGCCGGCGAACGCGTGCCCATCACTGTGGAGTGGATACCCAACGCCGGTTACATTGGCCTGACCGCCAAAGGACCGGAAAAAGAGTTGTATCAGCATTCGTTATCCCTGTTTTCCGAAGTGGCGGATCAAATCGATTATTATTTTATCAAAGGCAAAAATCTGGATCAAGTCATTTCGGGGTATCGATATCTCACCGGTTCAGCGCCGATGATGCCGAAATGGGCCATGGGATTCTGGCAGTGCCGGCAGCGCTATCAGACTCAGGAGGAATTGCTCTCGGTTGTGAAAGAATTTCGCCAACGCGAGATTCCGCTTGATAATATCGTGCAGGACTGGTTCTACTGGCCGGAAACACAATGGGGCGATCACGATTTTGATCCCGATCGCTTTCCTGATCCGGCAGGCATGGTCAAAGAACTGCACGACGAGTTGAATACGCGCATTATGATTTCCGTGTGGCCCAAGTTTTATGTCGGCACAAAAAATTACGAGGCGTTCAAGAAAAACGGCTGGCTCTATATGCGCAATGTTGAAAAGCAGGAGCGCGACTGGGTGGGTCCCGGTTATTTTTCCACATTTTACGATCCATACAGTCAGGGCGCTCGCGATCTCTTTTGGCAGCAGATCAACGACAAGCTTTTTGCCAAAGGATTTGACGCCTGGTGGCTCGACGCGACCGAACCCGATATTCATTCGAACCTCGAACATTTTGAATGGCGCCGCCGCATAGGGCCGACGGCGCTGGGATCGTCATCGCGCTATCTCAACACCTATTCGCTGATGAACGCCAAAGGCATTTATGAGGGACAACGGGCCGCCGATCCGGATAAACGCGTTTTTATTCTCACACGTTCGGCTTTTGCCGGGCAGCAACGTTTTGCCGCGGCGACGTGGAGCGGCGATGTGGCGGCGCGCTGGTATGATATGAAAGCGCAAATTTCCGCCGGATTGAATATGGCGCTCTCCGGCATCCCGTACTGGACCATGGATATTGGCGGTTTTTCAACGGAATCGCGCTATCAGAATGCTGAGGGTGCAGACCTGGATGAATGGCGCGAGCAGATGACGCGATGGTACCAGTTTGGCGCCTTTTGCCCGCTTTTTCGTTCGCACGGCGAATTCCCCTACCGCGAGGTTTTTTATGTGGCGCCGGAGGATCATCCGGCCTATACATCCATTGTTGATTATATCAATTTGCGTTACCGGCTTTTGCACTATATTTATTCATTGTCGGGGATGGTCACCCTGGACCACAGCACCATCATGCGGCCGCTGGTGATGGATTTTGACGATCCGAATGTTCTCGATATTGGTGATCAATTTATGTTCGGCCCGGCCATGCTCATCAATCCAGTGACTACCTTTAAAGCGCGTTCCCGCGCTGTTTATCTGCCAAAGGGCGCTGATTGGTACGACTTTGCCACGGGCGCGTTCATCCAGGGCGGGAACACCATTGAGGCGTCGGCGCCGTACGAGCGTATGCCGATTTACATAAAAGCCGGTTCCATCATTCCGACCGGCCCGGCTCTGCAATACACGGCGGAAAAAGCGGCGGATCCGATCCGTCTGTTTGTCTACACCGGCGCGGACGGCAATTTTACCCTCTACGAGGATGAGGATGTGAACTATGATTACGAGCGCGGTCAGTTCGCCACCATCCCGTTTCATTATCACGAAACGGAAGCGACGCTGACCATCGGCGCCCGAACCGGCGATTTTGACGGCATGCTGAAAAATCGCACTTTTGAAATCGTATGGATAACGCAGAGCCATAAAAAGTCCATGGATTTTATGGCCAAGCCGGATATTACGGTGGAATACAGCGGGCAGGAGATTAGCGTAAAACGTTAGGTGCAGCGCAATGGTGCGAGTTGACGATTGTTGCCTGGTCTTATAATCGAATTTGAACCGGATTGGCCAAAAGTGAACTGGGAAAAAATACTCGACACGGCTTCTCACAGATACAATGGATTCATTAGCGGACACTTTATGAATAACGGGTAAAACTATGCTAAATCTGAGATTTTCATAAATGGAACACTGAT
>CAYSNA010000362.1:0-5860 GCA_964432185.1 uncultured Cytophagia bacterium | reverse complement strand
CGATCTCGACTATCTCCGGTTCATCCGGCGCCGTCATTGGCGAGTTGGAGAGCTGATACATCTCTTCTTTCGGCATATTCCAGGGATCCTCAAGATCGCCGCCTTCATGACTGATGTGCCAGATATTGCGATCATTGCTGTAAATTTTTTCCTTCGTAGCCGTGATGGGAATTTGTTTGGCCTCGGCATAAGCGATGGCGTCTTCGCGGGAACGAATATCCCATTCGCGCCATGGTGCAATGACCTTCAATTTGGGATTAAACGCTTTATACGTCAGCTCAAATCGAACCTGATCATTGCCCTTGCCGGTACACCCATGCGCCACCGCATCCGCGCCTTCGGCTTCAGCAATTTCAATCTGGCGTTTCGCAATTATCGGTCGGGCAAAAGAGGTACCGAGGAGATACTGCCCTTCATACACCGCATGGGCTTTGAGGGTCGGCCAAATGTATTGTTCAACAAACGGTTTGCGCAGGTCTTCGATGTAGCACTTGCTGGCGCCAGTGGCAATGGCTTTTTCTTCCAGGCCATCGAGTTCCTCTTGCTGACCGACATCCGCCGCCATCGCAATCACTTCGCAGCCATAATTTTCTTTTAGCCAGGGGATGATGATCGACGTATCCAATCCACCCGAATAGGCCAAGACAACTTTATTGACGTTTTGACTCATTGTTGACTCCCAAAAAAGGCATTATGAATTTAGAATTTATTGAAGGTAAACTAATGAAAATTAGGGCTTTTTTCAAGTAGGAAAATGCAGATACAAAAAAGGCGCCGTCCTTGTTTTTGGACGACGCCTTTAAATGGATTACGCTCACACACGGACACGCGCCACAAACCACCCATCGCAGCGCAACCCATTCCCCGAATCCTGTACAACATGTGTTATCAAAAGAGGTGCCAAATATCAATATATTGATTAATTTTTATTGTTTTTCCAGGCGCGTTAATCTATTAAATTTTAGAGCATTACAGCCTATAAATTCAACCGAGTTATTATCAATATATTGAAGGAGCACACCAGATTTCAACAATATGCTGTTAATTCGGAATTAAATTACATATCTGTTAGCGATTGTCTCACATCGAGACGGCCCGTTTTTTATGCGCGAAAAACCAGATCGCTGAACTCTTTTTGGATTCTCAGCGTGACATCATCCTCGCGAACGGTTTTAATCACCTGCGCCAAACGATCGGTAATCACCTCGACAGCCTTTTTACCGGCTTCTGCCGTAGCATATTCGGCTTCACCCGCGTAATGCGTTGGAAAATCCGAGTAAAAATCGACCGGCGTTTTTATATTTTGTGCGTGCACATGGGCCAAGCGGTTTTGCGGTTGCCCAACCGAACGCGGCGGTACTTTTTCCATTTTGACGAGATCGGGGTAAAGATAACACATCAAACTTGTTTCCCACTCATCGGCATGACCGCCAAAAGTTGAGGTGCAATAGTTAGCAATGACATCTTCAATCTCCCAATCAAACTTGGGCATATACAGCGTATAATCGCGCGGTTGGCGTGCCAGATGGTTTTGCAAAAATAGCGGCGTGATATTGCGGTTGCCGCCGTGGAAATTATAAAGAATTATTTTCTTAAAACCATTTCGTGAAATTTCTTCAAAAACGCGCTCGACAATTTCGATGGTCAGTCTGGCATCAAAAACCACTGCGCCGGGCTGCGCCGCTGCGGAGGCCACCATCATATAATGCTGCGGTGGAAAAACAATGGCCGATTCTTTTTCAGCCGCCAGCCAGGCCAATTTGTAGGCGAGCAAACTGTCCGTGCCAAGCGGCAGATGATCGGAATGTTTTTCCAAACAACCCAATGGCACAATACAGACATTGCTTTGATGTCGCAACGCTTCAAATTCAGGTGCTGTTATGTCCGTCCATTTCATGCGAAAATTCCTTTCTTTTGTTTTGAATATTTATCGAATTTAGCCATATTAATGCAAAGAAAAAATCAGAGAATTAAAAGCAGATAAAAGCATTTTGCTCTCGTAACAATTATTCACTAACTCGTATTACCTAAAAACAATTCGTCTAAAAGCTGGGATCAATGCAATGAATATTCAGTATACTCAACCCTTGTCGGCTGGTTTTTCGCGCATGAAAAACGCGCTTTTTCATCCCTTTGACATGAAAAAGTGGTTTATCGTTGGATTCACGGCTTTCCTCGCCGGCCTGTTGGATGGCGGTGGCGGCGGCAGCAACAATGGGATCAAGAAAAACGTCGACAGTTTTGCCGACGTTCTCGATGCCCCGTACGTCGCCTGGAATTGGCTGATCGCGCATCCCAACTGGACCATCCTGATCGCTTTTGCCGTTGTTTTTGTCTTCGCCGTGATGGTCGCATTACTCTGGGTCAGCTCCCGCGGCAAATTCATGTTTCTCGATAACGTTGTACACGATCGCGCGCTCATCAAACAGCCGTGGTTTGAATACAAAAACGAGGCCGATTCGCTTTTTCTGTGGCGTCTGTTCTACGGGCTCTTTTGTTTCGCGCTGATGATGACTTTTCTCTACCACGTATGGCAATCAACCTACAACATGTATTTTCAAGATTATACCATTCCCTGGATGTTTTTCATTCGCATGGGCTTTTTGTTTCTCCTTCTGCTCCTGGTAATGCTGTACATTGAACTGATTCTAAACGCCTTTGTCATCACGCTCATGTACAAATATCGAATCTCGGCAACCAAAGCGTGGTCTAAATTCCTCTCTCTTCAGTGGGCGCACCTTGTTCAGTTTTTGCTTTTTGCCCTCTTTTGGCTGGTTTTGAGCATCGGCATTTTTATCGCCATTGTTTTTGCCGGGCTTTTTACCTGCTGTCTCGGTTTTCTCCTGCTCATCATACCGTACATTAACTCGGTTGTGCTGCTGCCCATCTCATATACGTTGTGCGGTTTTTCACTTTATTTTCTGGCGCAGTTTGGTGATGAGTACAATGTCTTTTCCGAAACACCTCCATGGTCCTATCCCGGAGCGGTCGGTTAATCATTCGCTGTGCGAATCTTTTACAAGATTCGCACAGTTCACCTTGTATTTTTCAATTCCCGTGTGTAGATTTTACCCTGCGCAAAAAGCGGAATACTTGATCATGGAGAGGATTAGAATGAAAAAAACGCTTTTGTTCGTTAGTCTGTCAATTTTTATTTTGAATTGCGCCCCGACCAAAATTGTCAAAATTTCTTTTACGGAAAAATTCGAAGGTCAAACCCAACTCGTACTTGCTTCGCAAACGGCGAATATCGATTTTATCGAGGATGTCTCAAAAAGTCTGCTCGGCTTTTTGAAAAGTGATGCCAAAGTCAAAGTGACATCCAATGTGACCTATGATTTTTACGTTGATTTTCTGGCGGACACCTATGACGCCTCGCTCAATAAGCAGGAAAAAATTCTCTATTTTGATGCGCCGCCGATTCGCGTCAAAAAGCCGGTGATCAATGCTTCTACGGTGAGTTATCCGGAAACCGGACTGCTGGTGAACGAACAGCAGGAAGCCATTCGGATTTTGGAAACGTTAACGGACAATTTTATTGATGAAGGCCTGGCTCTGCTCGATGATCCCAAAGTGATGGCCATGTGTACTGATAAACTTGCAGATTATTTGATGGGATTGTCGAATGATTTTGGATATAAAGTGGATAGCGTCAAGGTGACCTTTCAGGAACAAAAAGAAACTGACAGTACAAATAATTGAAACCACGAATGACACGAATTTCGCGAATCTGGACCAGGATTAATGAAATTCGTGTAATTCGTGGCTAGCATCTTTTTGGATAATCAGGCGTTCTCTTCTTCCTCCCCGGAATTTTCAGCAATGTCTTCATCGTCAAGTTCCATCACTTCTGCCTCTAATTCCATTGCGCCAACAGACGGCAAGTATTCTTTGAACGTCTCGCCGTAAAGCTCCCAAATCGTCACAAACAAGGCGGCGATGATCGGCCCGATAATAAAGCCGATGATGCCGAACATACCAATACCGCCGAGCGTGCCGAGTAAAATGAACATCTCGTGCATTTTCGTATCCTTGCCGACCAGGATCGGTCGCAGGACATTGTCCAAACTGCCAACGATCAGACCACAATAAATCGCCAAACCAATCGCTTTAAAATAGGCGCCGGACGCGGCCAGAATCACAACCGCCGGCACCCATATAAGAGAAGAGCCGATGACCGGAATAATGGACAGCACGACCATAATTGTACTCCAAAAGACCACGCTGTCGATCCCAACAATCCAAAAACCAACACCAGCCAAACTCCCCTGCAAAATGCCGATTATGAGTGTACCTTTGATGGTCGCGCGCGTGACACTGGTGAACCGGTCGAGCATTTTCTCTTCTTCGTCGTCCTTTAGTGGCAAATAGTAGAGAATTTTCGCCAGCAGCGCTCTGCCATCTTTTAAAAAGAAAAACATCGTATATAAAAAGATGAAAAACAGAAAGAGAAAATTCACCGTGGACATGGTAAAGGTTGACACGCTGTTGACCAAAAAATGACTTATGCCGTTGATAAGCTGTCCCGCCTTTTCGAGGATGACTTGATTATAATCAACGATCGTCTCATAAAATGGCAGACTGTCGAACAGGGCGAGGAATTCGGATGGATGCTGAATTTGCCGCTGAATCCACGGCGTTACGGTTTGGCCAACCTTGAGCGCCTGAGCAGCCACCACGCCGAGCAAGGATATGAGCGGCAACAGAAAAAGCAATACGATGAGCAACAACGTTACGGCAGACGCGGGATTTTTACGCCCTTTAAACCAGGTGACGAATTTATTATACAGCGGTTGCGCCATGGCTGAAAAAATTCCGGCGAGCAACAGAACCATCAAAAAAGTCCGGATCATCGTCAAAAACAGCGCTGAAATGGCGGCGACCAGAAGCAATAATACAACTTTATTTATTCGGTGCGCATTCATAAAAATCTCTAATTTTATTGATCAAATATAATTGACGACACGGCCAATTGCAAGCACTTGTCATCAAAGTTTATTGGAACTATTTTGTTTGTTAATCATTTCTTAAAAACTGAAAATTATTTTCTGGTAACGAATGGAGTGGAATTGTGGACACAGTATTATTTCTCTGTACGGGTAATTATTATCGAAGCCGATTTGCCGAAGAATATTTTAATTATTTGTCGATAAAAAAAGAGTTGAACTGGCGGGCTGATTCGCGCGGCTTACGCCAGAACATGAATACCTTGCAAAATGTCGGACCCATGGCAACCGATGCCATTGCCACATTGCGCCAACTGAGCATCACACCAATCAGCGCCTCGCGCTTTCCCATTCCCGTGGGCGTTCGTGATTTTCAATCCGCGACTCGAATTATTGCCCTGTGCGAGCGGGAACACCGCCCGATGATGGCGGAATTATTTCCCATGTACGAAAATGACATCACCTATTGGGACGTTGAAGATTTGCCGCTGCTCGATTCGAAAACGGCTTTTCTAAAAATTCAGCATCTGGTTGATGATTTGATCATGGAACTCGCTGTCAAACAAAAAGAGCTGTCACTATTGCAAGACTAAACATCGCCCCGCATGGACTGCATCCTCTGTCATTAACTCGAAAAAATAAACGCCGCTCGGTTCATCCGTCTGCCATCGATACGAATGAAGGCCGGACACGAGCCGGGCATTTTCCAACACGGCTACAGTTTGTCCATGAATATTTTTAATGATCAGTCTGACGTGCTGATTTTTGAGCAAATTGAATTGAATCGTTGTGCTGCCATTAAACGGATTGGGATAATTGTGCAGCATATTTGAATCGTCAATCTTGTTTTTTTGCTGCACGGCAGAAGCATTTTTGCGCTGCGCCATCACCCATTGATACAAGCCATGCGTGGC
>CAYSNA010000361.1:0-5873 GCA_964432185.1 uncultured Cytophagia bacterium | reverse complement strand
CGCTGGAAAATCCGTCGAATCGACGACAAGCTGCTTGCAAATCCATCGATCATTGCTCAGCGTGACATCCATGATGGCGAAATAATTCTCTTTCGTTTTCGCGACAATATATTCACGTCCGCCATCCGTCAGAAAAGGCGACGGCAAATCGGGTTTGTTTTCATTCACCAGAGGATACAGTTTGTATAAAGTAGAATCGAGGTGCGCAAGTGGTTGCGAAAAACCGCTTGCCGTCAAAATTGCCACAAGGGTGAGCGCAAAAATAGCTCTGGTTTTTAAGTAAAATTTTAAAGCGTTCATCAGTTACACCCCCTAGTTATGCCGACCTTGAACAGAAGGACACTCCCTTTTAATATGAAATATTGTGAAAAAATCATAATCATCCATCTAGGCGTGGTAACTCAATAAATGTGCCAGTTCTGATGCGTGATTTTGTGCGGAAATCGCCGGGATCCGCAAAATCAAGTAACCGTTTCCGAACAGAAACTGCACGAATCCGAACAAAGAAACACACCGATTTGGCAACGGACGATGATTTTTACATCCGTTGCTTGAACAGCACCTGGATGTGTTTCGATCCGGTGCCCGGTTTGAAAATTTGTACCAGCCGCCAGTTTTTGTCATAATTTTCAATGTTTTGCGTGAGGCGGCTGATGCGTCGCTCAAGACGCTGCTGTTCGTCGAACGCCACATCATTCTCCAACTCCCACGGAAACGACTCGACGCGAAAATTATATGTACGTTTTTCGCCGTTTATCGTCACTTCCACATTGGCGATTTGCTGGTCGAGAAAATCGGGAAGGGGGATACAGATTTCTTTCATGGTTGTCCTCGTTGATATTGATGTTTATAAAACAACACATTGTAAGACGTCAGACGTCAGACGTGAGACGCAAGGCGTGATCCTCTTCTCACGTCTCGCCTCTCACCTCTCACGTCTATCGTTTCACCTCTCACTCATTCATATCGCAACGTTTTTATCGGATTGGCAATTGCCGTTTTGATCGCCTGAAAACTCACGCTTAAAACGGCGATGACCAGCGCCACAAGACCGGAGAGGAGAAATAGCCACCAGTTCATCTCCACGCGATAGGCAAAATTCTGCAGCCACGTCCGCATGGCAAACCAGGCGATCGGCCAGGCAATGATGTTGGCGATCAGTACCCATTTGGTGATATCGCGCGTGAGAATGCCGAATATGTTGGGCACCGAGGCGCCAAGCACTTTGCGGATACCGACCTCTTTGGTTTTTTGTAAATTCATGAATGACGCCAGTCCCAAGAGTCCGAGACTCGAAATAAAAATCGCCAGAATCGTGCTGATAAAAAACAGCTTTCGAATGACAACCTGGAGTTGCTCACTTTGAAATGAAAAATCGCTATAAAATTGATAACGCAGCGGCCGGCTTGGGCTGAAGATCTGGCACGTCGATTGGATATCGTGAACGGTGGAGGTGATGGTCTGAACGTCAGAAATGTTCGGATCAATCTTGACAAATAAAAAATCGTTATTCGTCGGACGAAGCAGAAACGCCAACGGTTCCGGCTCAATGGTCAAAAGCTGGTTATGATGAAAATCCTTGACGATACCGATGAGATTATAGGTGCGATCGCTATAATAAAAAGGCTGGCCCACAACAGGCTGCATGCCGACTTTGCGAAGCGCTGCTTCGTTGACAACGATGGATTCCTCCGCGTCGTTCGGATACGTTTTGGAAAAGTAGCGGCCTTCCACCAATTGCAAACCAAATGTTTCGAGATAATCGTAGCTTGTAAAGGTCGTACAGAGGCGGCGGGCGATTTCGTCGCGCACGCCCCATTGGAAATAAGAGCCGGAACGAATCGTCGTCGGCAGATGTGAGCCGGCGGAGACGTATTTGATATTCGGATGGGCGAGCAGCTCATTTTTTACTGCCTCTGTTCTCTCGCGGATGTCGCCTTCCAAACGGATGTACAGCAGATTGTCCTTGTTCACGCCGAGATTAAAATTCTGCAGATAGGATGTTTGACGGCTGATGACCAGCGTTGATAGAATAAAGGAGATGGACAAGACAAATTGAAAAACAATGAGCACTTTTCGAAATGTGGCTTTGCCGGGCCGCTGCGACTGTTTTTTCATGATCGAAACCGGTTGGATGCGCGACAGAACAAATGACGGATAGAGGCCCGCCAAAATTCCGGTGAAAAAAATGAGCGTGATCAGGCTCAAAAGAAAAATGGGATTGGAGAGCTGGATCGTCGTCACCCGGCTGGTCAGGCTGTTGAACGTCGGCATAAATTGGATAGCCAGAACCAAACCGACGATGGCCGCGAAAAGGGAGAGGAACAAACTTTCACCCATAAATTGCAGCGCCACCAAACGCCGTGTCGCGCCGGTGACTTTGCGGATGCCGATTTCCTTGGCCCGCACCATATGTCGCGCCGTCGCCAGGTTGATGAAATTGACGCACGCCAGCGCCAGAATTAAAATCGCGACTAACGCCATGATGGTCAGGCGCGTGGAGCCGCCGGTTTCAAACATATAAATATCATTAAACGGCACAAGTTCGATATCAAAGGTGATTTCCTGACCTTCAGAGAGCATGCGCTCACTCACCTTGGCGTTCAATTGTTCCAGCGACACATTGTCTTGCAGCAGGGCAAAGGTTAAAAACGCGCACGGGAAATATGGGCGGCCGACAATATCAAAGCCGATCTCTTCGAGAAAAGTCAAGGGGACGAGATAATCAAAGGTTCGAAAAGAATTTTGTGGCAGATCTTCAATGACACCAGTGACTTTAAAATCATACTTGTCATCCACCCGGATAATTTCGTTCAGGACGTCCATGTTGCCAAAATATTTGTCGGCCATGGATTGGGTCAAGACCATGGAATGCGGCGAGTCGAGCGCGGTTTGGGGATCGCCCTTGACAAAGATGAAGGTGAACATATCAAAGATCGTCGCATCGGCCGCCACGCCATTTTCTTCCAGCACGAGCTTGTCATTTGCCTTGAATGCCACCTCCTGCAGATTACGCAAACGAACGGCATCCAACACCTCGGGATATTCATTTTTTAACATGGTGGCAATGTAGGGCGAAGTGGTGGATTGGTGGCTGGTATTTTCGTCCTTTGTTGCTTTTAGATACGCCTGAACAATATTATCGCGTTTTGTGTGATAATTGTCCACGCTCAATTCATTTTGGATGAACGCCAGAATGACAATCGTACAGGCCAGGCCAATCGCCAGTCCGAGGATGTTGATGAGCGAATAGCCTTTGTGCTTGAGCAGATTTCGAAAAGCAATTTTTAAAAAGTTTAAAAACATGATTCCTCCGGTTTTGCCTGCAAGGACAAGGGAGCAAGGAATTATTTTTCCTCTTTCTTTTTCCCTGTATCTTGCTCCATCTTTTTCGCCATTACCAGTTGTTCTGCGGTCAAATATTTACCGCGCAGAATACACTGGCCCTTGGTCGGCACGCAGTGTGTGTTGTTCAAATCGCAAGTGTCGTTTATTAAGTGGGGACAGCTCCAGCTCATTGTTTCGTTTTCCTATTCATATCGTAATGCCTCTACCGGATTGGCTGTTGCAGCTCTTGCGGCTTGCCAGCTCACCGTAAAAAGTGCGATGAGCAGCACAAATATTCCGGCCATGATAAACGGCAAAACGGTTAAATCAATGCGGTAGGCAAAATTCTGCAGCCACGTTTTCATAATGAACCACGCGGCCGGCCAGGCAATAAAATTGGCAATAACAACGAGTTTGATGAATTCCATCGATAACATACCCAAAATGCCGCCCGAGGTGGCGCCGAGAATTTTGCGAATGCCGATTTCTTTGGTGCGTTGTTCTGCGGCAAATGTCGCTAATCCGAGCAAACCTAAACAGGATAGAAAAATGCCGATCGATGCAAAAACGCTGAACAGGGTGCCGACAGAACCGTCACCTTGATAGTATCGTTGCAGGTGATCATTCAAGAAATAATAGGTGAACGGCTGGCCGGTGTAGCTCATCCAGTGTCGCTGCACATCTTTAACAACGTCCGGCGTGTTGCCGCGCACCTGCAGGACAATCCGCGTGGGCGCCGCATCGGACAACAGCACCACCATGGGCGCAATGGGAAGGTAAAGCGGCTCGTAATGAATATCTTCAATCAAACCAATAATGTCAAACGTCCGTTCGCCATTGCCAAAAAATCCGACAATTTTTTCGCCCACCGGATTATCATAGCCCAACAGTTTTGCTGTCTTTTCATTTATTAAAACTCCCGATTTCAAATCGGTGGGATAATCGCGCGAAAAGAAACGCCCGTCTTTCAAGCCGACGCCTAAAAAGGGCAGAAAGTCATAGTCGCACCAGAGTTGGCGCAGCATAATGATATTGGACTTGTCGTCGCCAAACCGTCGGTACGCCGCGCTGCTGATGTCATTGCCCGGTAGATTTTGCGTGAATGCGGCGGCCTCGATCCCGGGCTGAGTGAGCAACGTCTGTTTAAAACTTTCGGCGCCGCTTTTTCCCAGCAGCCAGGTGTTATCCACCACCAGCATTTGATCTTTGTCAAAACCAAGATCACGCGATTGCACAAAGTGCAACTGGTCAAACACCACAATGGTGCCGATGATCAGCGCGATGGAAATGGCAAATTGCGACACAACCAGCAGGCTGCGTAAAGAACTGCTGCGCAAACCTCGCCGTACGTTGCCTTCCAGCACTTTGACAGGGTGATAGGTTGATAGAAAAAAAGCCGGGTAAAATCCCGCGAGCAGACCTACGACCAGGGTGAATATTAAAATCCAAATAAGCGACGCGGCGTTCATAAAAGGTGCAAACGAGAGTGATTTGTCCAGAAAAGTATTGATAGACGGCAAAACAAACTGCAACGTGCCAATGCTGAAAATCATCGCAGCAGAGGAAAGCAGCATTGCTTCGGCGAGGAAAAGCAAAATCAGGTGGTGCGGTTGCGAACCGAGCACCTTACGAACGCCGACTTCTTTGGCGCGTTGAGAAGAGCGGGCGGTGCTCAGGTTCATAAAGTTGATGCAGGCGATTAACAGCACGAAAACAGCAATCGCTTCAAAGATATAGATCGTAGAAATGTTCCCGGGCGCAAAAATTTCTTCATCCAGTTTGGAGTGCAGATGGATGTCGCAAATGGGCTGGAACCGATAGTGATAGTACATGCCTTTGGCTTTCATATCCTGCCAGTTGCCGCCAAGAATGGTTTCAATTTGTGGGCCCACCTGACCCGCCATGGTGGATAAAAATGTGGCCTCCGCCTGCTCGACCGAGGCGCCTTCTTTGAGCAGCGCATAGGTATACCACGTGTTGTTGATCCAGTTATCAATTTCCGGCACTTCGATAGAGGAGAGCGACGCCAGAAAAGTGAATCGCCAATGCGACTGCTGTGGAAATGCTTTGACAACGCCGCAGACCTTGAACGACATTTCTTTGTCGATTTCCAGTACTTTGCCGAGCGCCGGCTCGTCGTTAAAATATTTGCGCGCCATCTCATCGGTCATCACAATGGTATTGGGCTCGGTCAGGAAGGTATTCACATCGCCTTCCAGCACCTCGCATGTGAATACCTTGAAAAATGTCGAGTCGGCAAAGAAAAGGAAGTACTCGACAAAAGAATTTTCGCCATAACGCACCGTGCTATTTGAGGTCGGGGTCCCGCTGCGCGAGCGAATATGCGTCGCCGCTTCGACTTGCGGCACGTCCGCCATCAAGCTTGCTTTCACCGGGCCGCTGCTGCGCGCCGTGCGGAACTCTTTGCTCTGCACGTTGGCGTCGAGGGTGATACGATAGATGCGATCAGCATTGGGGTGGAACCGATCGTACGACAACTCATCTTGCACCAGCAGAAAAATAATCAAAGCGCACATCATGCCAAT
>CAYSNA010000360.1:0-5915 GCA_964432185.1 uncultured Cytophagia bacterium | reverse complement strand
GACTTGCCTGGAAACAGTATGATGCCGAACATGGTTTGCCACTGACTTTTATTCGTCGTTTAATAACATCTCAAAGTGAAAAGATTTATGCACTTTACGAAATGGATGGACTGTATACGCTCGTCGACACGTTATGGCAACCCGTCTCATTGTTTCCGCACGACTCCACGACGTACTATTGGGATATCACCCTCGCCGGTTTGGATTCGCTGTGGCTTTCAACAAATCATGGGCCTGTATTTTTGCACCATGTCTCAAAAGCCCTCCTCACTATGAATGGGGAATTGTCTCCCCTGGATGATGCTGCGGCGCACCGGCTCGCCAAGAATGCCTGGAACATCTATTCCATGTATCAAGACAAAAACGCTAATCTGTGGCTCGTCGATATTTCTCAAGCCAATCCGACATTTGTTCTCATCCCTCATTGGAAAAAGAACATAGATTCGATTTCACAATGGAAGCACTATTTAACTGGAACGCCGGGACGCTCAGTCGGCAGCTTTCCATATATTTATCAGGACAAAAATGACGACTATTGGATATATACCTATAATGAACTGTCGGGGCTGTACTCATTTCCACATCCCGATTCAACCTGGCACTATTATGATCTGGGAGCGCTTGGCAGTGATAATCTCGTCATTTCCGTTCTAGAGACAAAAGATGGTCGGTTGTGGTTTGGCGGCAACGGATTCTTGAACGCCCACAAAGATGGCACATTCGAAATTTATACTCCAGATGACCTGAACGTACAGATTTCCCCAATCCATCTCATGCAAACAAAAGACGGGGCATTGTGGCTTCTTAGCGTCAATATTGAGGTGCATCGAATCGATTACACCCGCAACAACTGGAATGTGGTGAACCATCTGCATTTCCAATGTCGGACGGCTGAGGGTTTGGAATGTTATCTCGAAAAGTCCGGCAAGGTGGTGATATATGACAAGAATCGTTCCCGGTGGACGAGTTACGGAGCCGACGACGGTTTGATGAACATGCCAAATGTTATTCTCAATACAGCCGATGGTGACATATGGGCGGCGGGCAGTGAAAATGGAATCGCTGCCGTATCGCGCTTTGACGGATTTTCGTGGCAGACCGATACTTTTCCAACGCTGTCGTGGAGCACCAGCCATCTGGCCGCGCTGGCCCATTCTGATGGCTCGGTTTGGTTCGGTTCCATGGGCGATGCGGCCGATATTTTTTTGGGCGGGTGTCTGGTTTATCGTAAACAAGACGAATCTTTTAAGAGTCATCATCTTTTCTTCGATCCCGTGGGATACAACAGAATGGCGCAGCTCACCCAAACAGCGACGGGCCAAATCTGGTCGGGCGGCAGTCAATTGCTTTATTTTGACGAAAACAAATTTGTTTTGGTGCAGGATCAAAAAGATTTGCAACGAGGCTGGATTGATCAAATTCTTGGCACCTCTGACAGCAGCCTTTGGGTCGCCAAGGGTGGCGTGGGTATTTTTCGACTTTACCATAACAAATGGGACAAATACACCCTTAGCGATGGCCTGCCCGATAATTTGGCATCAGATATCCTCGAACTTCCGAACGGTGACATCCTCGCCTCAACCAAGTCCGGATTGACTCGATTTGATGGTCGAACCTGGTCGCCCGTGATTCTCCCGCCAGAATTAACTATTGCGCGCGAAAGCGGAACGCTGCGGGCAACGCCGGATGGCAGCATCTGGATTAACCGGGCGCCACGAAGCTGGTATTTTCGCGCACAACGAGCGGAACCGTATCCGGCCCATTTTGAGTTTCGCTCTATTAAATATACGCCCGATGATCAGCCGCCCGAAACAGAAATCACCTTTTTTCAGGACAGAATATCGTCACCGGCAAATCAGTTTATCTCGTGGCAGGCACATGATCGCTGGAACGCCACATCACGTGGAGAATTTGCCTTTTCATACAAACTGGACGATGAGCCGTGGTCACCATTTCTTGCCAGACAGTCTTTGCAATTTTTGGATATGAGTGCAGGGCAGCACTCATTTCAACTCAAAGCCAAGGATCGTGCCGGCAATATCGACCCATCTCCGGCGCTGATTTGGTTTACTGTCTTTCCGCCAATTTGGAAGCAACTCTGGTTTGTCAGCATGATCGTCGTTTTTCTGGCGACGATACTCGGGCTGCTCGTTGCCCTCGGGATCAACAATAAAAGGCTGTCTCATGCCAACCAGGAGATATCTAAAGTCTCGGCTTTTAAAGAAAATTTTTATCTGAATGTATCGCACGAATTGCGAACGCCGCTCACGATGATCATCGCGTCGCTGTCCCAACTCACCGTAAAAACCGGCCAAACATTTGCGAACATTTCCGATCAGCTCGCGGTCATGAAACAGCACAGCCACTATTTGCTCCGGCTCGTCAATAAACTTCTGGAATTTCGCAAGATCGAATCGGATAATTATCCCATTCATGTGCACGAAGGCGATCTCGGCGACTTTGTTCAACACATTAAAAAACGCTTTGAGCCGTACGCGCAGCAACATTCGATTCAGTTGACACTAAAAACCACCGATATTAAAACAGGATGGTTTGATCCGAACAATCTGGAAACCATCCTGGTCAATCTCATTGGCAATGCGTTAAAATACACACCAGATTCCGGCCGCATTTCTATTTCGGTTGAAGGATATCGGACGACCTTTGCCCCGGTCTCAAAAAGCAAGAAAAAAATGGGATCAGCGAGCGTGAAAAATTGTCAGTGGATTCGCATCCAGGTTGCGGATACGGGGATTGGAATCCCGGCGGACCGAATGCAGCATATTTTTGATCGATTTTATCATGTTGAGCATCCCGGAAAACTGTATTACGACAGCATCGGCATCGGTCTTGACTTGAACAAGGAGATCGTCGAGCTGAATCATGGCACCATCCATGTTGAAAGTGAAGAAGGGTCAGGATCGATATTCACGGTGAATCTCCCAATTGACAAAAGATGTTTTGTGGAAACGCAGACCGACTCTCCGGTCAAATTCAATCTGACGCCGCACATCGATTCGGCGAGAATGGATGAAATCCTTGAGGAACGGCAGCGGCTGCTGGCACCTCCGGAACAACGGACAGCACACCCTGGCGGGAACGATTCGAACTCTAAAGCCCCCGTTCTTCTTATTGTCGAGGATCATCCCGATTTGCGACATCTTTTATTTTCATTTTTAAAGGATAGTTATCGAATTTTCCAGGCTCGTGATGGTCAGGAAGGTTTGAAATTAGCCCGGGAGAAAATCCCCGACCTGATAATTTCCGACATCATGATGCCCAAACTGGATGGCGTTGAACTCACACGCATTCTGAAACACGATATCAATACGAGCCACATTCCGATAATTTTACTGACCGTCAAACATGAAACGGTAAATCGAATTTTGGGGTTTGAAATCGGCGCCGATGACTATTTATCCAAGCCGTTTGAATATGAAGAATTGCGAGTTCGCATTGACAATCTGATTAAAAACCGCAAAAAACTCCAGGAACGATTTTCAAAAGAAATCCATGTGAAACCGTCCGATATTACGATCACCTCCCTGGATGCGAGTTTTCTTGAAAAGTGTATCCAAGTTGTTGAACACCACATCGACGACGCAGATTTTAACGTCGATTTATTTTGCAAAAAGATCGGTATGAGCCGGACGCTGGCGTATCAAAAAGTCAAAAGCATTTCCGGATTTCCACCAAAAGAGTTTATCACGCACATCAAACTGAAACGGGCAGCGCAGTACCTGGTCGACTCCGAGATGAATGTGGGTGAAATTGCGTATATGCTGCATTTCAGCGATCACGCGCATCTCAGCCGATTGTTTAAAAAAGCGTTTGGCGTCTCGCCAATCGAATACCGAAAACAACAGCAAAAATAACCATACGCCCCCGTGCTCTCCGCACAAATCTTCACACTTTCCGGACAATGCTTCAAGCTCTTTAAAGCACTTTTATTAAATTGATCATGCCTTATTAGCGCACGCGGCCATCGCATAACCTAATTTTTGGACAATGACTTATGAAATCTGCTTTCCTTTATACCATTCTCGTTTTAATGCTTGCCATTCTTTTGCATGCCGATGATAGCACAACATTGGAAATCCTCGAGGGCGAATACTGGTGGGGAGCTGTGGTTGACGATGGCAATCTCATGCCATTTTCGCGCAGCAGTCAATACAGTGTCGATCTTGAACGCGTGAACAAGGGAAATCAAACACAACCCTTGTTATTATCCAGCACAGGCCGATATGTTTGGTGTGAGGATCCGTTTCAACTGTCAATACATGATGGCAAGATCACACTGCACTCCTCCTACGGGAATATCCAAACCGGCAAAAGCGGCACAAGCTTGCAGAGCGCTTTTGATCATGTATGCAAAACGTTTTTCCCGCCATCCGGCAAAAAACCCGCTGATCTGCTTTTCACACATCCGCAATACAATACCTGGATTGAATTAAATTATAATCACAATCAGGACAAAATCCTCGAGTATGCTCAAAACATCGTCAAGCACAAAATGCCGACCGGCGTTTTTATGATCGATGAGTCATGGCAAACTTATTATGGCCAATGGACTTTTAATGTGGCCCGGTTTGACAATCCACAAGCCATGATCGCTGACCTTCACGATCTGGGATTCAAGGTGATGCTGTGGCTGGTTCCTTTCGTCAGTCCGGATTCTCCTGTTTTTCGTGATTTACGTGATAAAGAATATTTTGTGCAAGATCAACAAAACCAACCCGCCATTATAAAGTGGTGGAACGGCTATAGCGCGGTACTGGATTTTACCAATCCCCAGGTGAATGACTGGTTCCAATCCCAACTTGATGTTTTGACGACCGAATACAAAGTCGACGGCTTCAAATTCGACGGCGGAGATACGGGTTTTTATACGGGCGATCTTGTTTCATTTGATGCCACATATCCAAACAGTCATACGGAGGCGTGGGCGCAATTCGGACTGTCGTACCCCTATAACGAATACCGCGCCTGCTGGAAATTGGGCGGCCGAGAATTGGCGCAACGGCTGCATGATAAAAATCATGAATGGGATGATTTAAAGACGCTCATTCCCAATATTATCGTGCAGGGATTGTTAGGCTATGCCTTTGTCTGTCCCGATATGATTGGCGGCGGCGATTATTTGGTCTCGTTTAAAAATTTGCAGCATCTGGATGAGGAGCTCGTTGTGCGATCCGCCCAGTGCCAGGCGCTCATGCCGATGATGCAGTTCTCCCTCGCTCCGTGGCGCGTGCTGTCAGAAAACAATTTGAACATCTGCCGGGACATGGCAGAGCTGCATGTTGAGTTTGGCCCTTTGATTCTCAATCTGGCGGATCAAGCGGCAATCACCGGCGAGCCCATCGTGCGACATATGGCTTATGAATTCCCCGATATGGGCTATGAGACGATTGCCGACCAATTCCTTCTTGGAGACGATATTTTAGTGGCGCCGGTTCTCGAAAAAGATGCACGGTCCAGAATGGTGAAATTTCCACCCGGTGTGTGGCAGGATACGGACGGTACGCAATATATCGGCCCGATTTCGCAGGAAGTAGCGGCACCTCTCGAAAAATTGCCCTGGTTTAAACGGAAAAGCCACTAATCCGGCAAGCCGATATTTCAAAAATATGACTCTATCACTGAAAAAGTAAAATCGATTCAACTCAACTGTCAGGATTGTATAAAATCGAGAAAGGAGGAAAGTTAACAGCAACCTTGCAGTAAAAAATCCAAAACTGTCAAAAAATCAAAATTTAATCTAGGAGATGCACTATGGGAACTCGAATACTACTCATTCTTATTTTGGCTTTCGTTGCGCTTCCACTGTTCGCCCAAAACCTCATTGTGGGCAGCAACATGCAAAATGAAGACGACTGGGAAGTTGTCTATTACAACGCCAATTTTATGCCGGAATA
>CAYSNA010000359.1:0-5922 GCA_964432185.1 uncultured Cytophagia bacterium | reverse complement strand
CGATTTGCCGTTTTGGCCGATGAGTTTATAGACCGCCAGAAAATCATCTATCGCTTCTTTGATTTTGTGTTGCAGGCGTCCCCATACACGTTCCGTGCGCGGTGCGATGTTTTTTTCTCGCCGGAGAAATCGGATAATCAAAATTATAAAGACGGCAATCAGAACAATAATCAGCACAGTGATGATGTTCTGTTTGAACCGTTCAGCGATGTGCTGGATGACCGGCAAGTCCCAGCACCTGGAGTGATACACGGCGGGCGGCAGCGTCAGAAGAAAAAAAAGCGCGTTCTCGATCGAGCCGAGGGTGAGCAGGGAGGTCGCCTGGCCAACGTTCAAGCCGCGCTGCATCAGCAACGCCGCTTTCACGTAACCGCCGCCGATGGCCGTCGGACTTAACGCGGAGCCCAGCTCAACACTAATGGTGATGCGCCATAAATTGGCAAAAGAAAAAGAATGCCCGAGGAAGCGTGTCCAGATCATCATGCGCAGCGTGTTGGTCATCCACGGGAAAAGCGCCAGGCCGACGGCGATGAAAAGATAGCGCGGTTCAAAATGCTGTAGTGAAGCAATGAGTGAACGATCCGTGGTCAGAAGAGTAAAAAAAATATTGCCGGCCAATCCGAGAACGACGACCAAAAGCCCGACGTAAAGGGCCTTTTTCAGTTCTTTATAATTGCCCGTTCTGATGTTGTCAATGGTGGTGTTGAGAAAATGTTTCATATGAAAATTGACCACAACGTGTCCGCAAAAATTAAATCCACAGTTGTTAATCGCGTTGAAAACGTTTTTAATAACTGCGGCTTTTGCTGCTAGTAGATATCCATTTCCGGCAAGGTCACAAAGTCGGGTTCATTAAAAACGAGTGTGTCGCTGAGAATGCGAACCTCGGATTTTGCTTGTTCAAGAATCTCGTTTTCCAGAATCGACGGCGCGTCGAGCAAGCGCACCTCATCAACTTGCGCATAGAACAGTGAAATAATACTTTTGAAAAATTTGCTGGTTTCGCCCCCGGATTTGGCGGCGAGCGCATTGACCTCGGTTTCGTGATAGGTCGAGATGATTGGAATGTGACACAATTTGCCCAGCAGCATGCCGAGAATCCCCATCGGTCCCAGCGTGTCAATAAAAATCACATCACAAGCTTCATGAAAAAAGTCATACGCGATGCGCAGGATGGGCGGCAAACCATAGTGTGGTGAGTCCTTTAACTCTACGAGGATTTTGTAGCTGTAAAACTCACTCTCGTGGGTCTCCTGCTCCGCCGTTGTAAAATAGACGGGTTGGAAGCCGCGACGTAATTCGTCATTCAGCACATAATTCACTTCGTCGCGTTCGTTCAACTGCCCGGGCGAGTTGTCGGAAAAAACGGCGATTTTACGCGTCGGCTGCAACTCGTCGGGGAGCAGTTGTTCCGCCGATTGACGCATCAGCGCACGGTCAGCGGTTTCTGTTTTGAATCCCACCAGATACGGCACTGTCAACGGCAGAATATTTTTCAGCATGGCGGCGTTTTTGAGCAAGCGTACCGGACTGTTGTGCTTTTTGGCGTCATTGAATACGGCGATGAGGTGCTGATTGACGATTTTATCAGCGACGTGAAAAAATCGGATGCTGGTTTCAGCATCAAACGGCGCGCGTCCTAAAAGAAACTCGCGCAACTCTACATCTTTTTTCAGATGACGCGTGATTTCTTTCTGCACGGATTTGGAGCGTTTTTTCGTTGCCAGCGATAGCGTCTTTTTCGTTTTGTCGCCGGCAAGCGCCAGGCCGATGGATACCAGACCGTGTGTTTTGGTTTCTTCAAAAATATTATCCAGCAGCAACCAGGCAAGCTGACTGTTGAACAGATCGAACGATTTCTTTTTCGTTTTGAGAAATTTATAGCCAACGGCGAGCGCCCCGTGCGCCACGGCCAGCGGCGAACCGCCGGCGCCCTCCGCGCGTGTGTTGCCGGTTTTGATATTGGCGAGCAGCTCATCCACTGAATTTGACTTTTCAACCACCGTGTGCGGCGATGTGATCATAATGCCGCCGTGATCGTCGGAACCGCCGATAAAACTCTTTGTCCACGGCGTTTCACCTACGGGAAGTCTGTTGTGTTTGTCCGCGAGGCGCCACATAGTTTCCGGCGTCAGATGATGGCATATCTGTTCGAACAAATTTTCCGGATAGGTATATTTGCCGCCATTCTTGCTTTCAAAAATGGTGAACATTAGCAGCATCTGTTCGATATGATCCATGGTCAGCGTGGGCCCCATTTTAAAATAGGGATGCGCCAGCGCATGCACGATGTTTTGCTGATTGAGATACGGCACCAAATCATAAATATTAAAGCGCAGTTTTTGTATTTCCTCGTGCTGCGCTTCGGAAATGTTATAAGCGAGGATGTGAACCTTGGCCTTGTCTTGCGGGAAAAACGCAGAGATTTCTTCGCTGAGAAAAGCGTCCGGCAAATGCGCAATTTCAAGCGCGCCGCTAATCACATCATGATCGGTGATAGTGACGAAATCCATGCCGCGCGATTTGGCGATGGCGTACACCTCCATCGGCGCGGTGTAACATTCGTTGATGTGAATCTGATCAAGAATCCAGTTGCCTGCCGTGCGCGAATGATGGGTGTGGACGTGGAGATCGATTCTGGAAATAAATTTATCCATTGATAGTTTCCTTTGAGAATATCAGTCATTGCGAGGAGCGAAGCGACGCAGCAATCTCCCGAAAAGATATGTTTCTTTTGGAGGAGATCGCCACGGTCGCTCCGCTCCCTCGCGATGACTTTTGGGGTGCTAAATCTTATGCCGCCAGCGCCGCTCCAATCTTTTCATATCTGGATCGCTCAACAAACATCCGGTAATCATCCAGCAGTTTGGAGTTAATGCGTGTCCAGCTATACTGTTGTGCTGTCAGGCGCGCCTGGTGCCCGAGCTTTTGAGCGTGCTGTGGATTGATGAGCAATCGTTCCAGTTGCAGTGCAAAATCTTCGGCATCTCGCGGTCTGGCCAGCAATCCATCCCTGTCGTGCGTAATGATGTCGCCAACGCCGCCGGCCATCACGCCAACAGCCGGAATGCCCGAGGCAAAGGCTTCGAGTATCACGTTGCCGAACGTTTCCGTGGTGGATGGAAAGGCGAAAATATCGGAACTGGCGTACCAGCGGGCCAGCTCTTTGCCGTGAACAAATCCGGGCATGTAGGCATCGGGCAGCAATTCTTCGAGTTCCGGCCGCATGGGGCCATCGCCAAGAATGACGATTTTATAATCGTAACCGCGCGCTTGAAGAATTTTATCAGCGCCGGCAAGAATATCCAAATCTTTGTGATTAATCAATCGACCGACGAACAGCAAAATCGGCTTGTCCTCGGCGCCAACGGAACGACGCAGTTCCATATCGCGCAAAGACGGCGAATACAAATCCAGCTCAATACCGCGCTGCCAGAGATCGACATTCCGGACACCCTGCTTGTGCAGTTCTGCTTTGGCGCTCGGCGACGGCGCGTAGGTCATGTCACATTTATTATGGAACCAGTTGAGATAGGCCCAGCCGGTGGGCTCGAGCCAATCGAGATTGAAATAGGAAAAATAATCAACAAAATGCGTATGATAGCTGGCCACGAGCGGCAGCTTTTTTCGCTGCGCATAATTGAGACCGTACAGGCTGAGTAGCGTGGGTGAACTGAGATGAATGATATCCGGCCGGAATTCATTCAGCTTGCGCGAGATACCTTCAAAAAACGGCAATCCCATGTGGTAATACGAATAGAGAAAAAACGGCACGGACTTGACTTTGGTCACGTGCCTGGTCCACTCGTACGATTCATCCGGCTTGACCGCCGAAAAAAAGTGAAAGTCGACATTCTGCTCCTGCATGGTGCCGACCAGTTTTGTCAATGTTTTCACGACCCCGTCGGTATTCGGGGGCAAGCTTTCAGTAAAAAGAGCAACTCTCATGATAACTCCTTACGCAACGATAGCCAAACCAATTTTAGCACAGGTAAAACCCAGCGCCATGCCCGCCAGAACATCGCTGGGAAAGTGCAGTCCATTGTAAATTCTTGAAAATCCAATAAGCAGGGCGATAATGACCAGTGGAATGAATAACGCGGGGATCACTGTACCGAACAGCGTCGCCATGACAAAGGCGGCGGCTGTGTGTCCGGACGGAAAACTGAATTTATCCGGCGGCGGCATGAGCGAGCTGATGCCGGGTACCGCCCGATAGGGGCGATCCCGTTTTGTGGTATTTTTTACGATTTTATATATCGCCACTTCAAGCACAAAAGCAATCAGTCCGGCCGGAATGGTTTTTAGAGCGAGTTCGTAATCAATAATAAATAAAAATAATCCGACGAGCCCATAGAAATAGCCATCACCCAGGCGGGACAAGACGTACATGGTGCCGTCCAGTACCTTGCGGCCGTTCAGGCGTGCAATTTTTAGGCACAACAGGCTGTCCCAGGAATAGACATTGTTATAAAGTATTCGGATCATAACTCTTCTCCTTAAAGATTTTGTTAATATATGATCCGAAAATGAGGACATGATAAAATGAGCGTTAATGTGGTGTCAAAGATGTGTTAAGGAGAAAAAGTAGAAAGGAACGATTATAAACTATGATTTGAGTAATTCAGCGACCCCGAAAAATTCCTAACCCAAAACTCACAGAGCTCGAAGAAATTATTTTAAACGGCACCCTAAAAATCAACGCTTCTCTTCGTGCTCTGTCCTCGTGGTTAAATTTTCAGCTTATTCCGTTTAGATGAAAGTTACCTGGCGCTCGCTAATTATTAAAGAACGAAACTTTATTTTTCGAATTGGATAAACTTTTTCCCCAGCAACAGTAGAAAGAGCACGTGTATAACAAGCGCCGCTCCGATGTAAAGCAAAATTGTACTCACATCCTGCGCCAAAAAGCCGCGCGCCGTCCAGAATAACGGTGACAGGCCGGCGAAAAATGTCCAGTGGGACGAGATCAAATAATCAATCGGGATGGCCATCAATAAAATGCCAAAGCCTTTGGCGATGGCCATGCCTTCGACCTTGTTTTCGGCATATCCGCCGAGAAACAGCAGCATAATCGGCGCTTGCAGCGAGGTAAAAACGACCAACGGCAGGTGTTTCCACCAGATCACTCCACCATCAAAAGCAGTGATCTTGATAAAAAGCAGGATGACGATAACGCTGAACAGCACCGGCGCGAGCATGCGCATCTTTAAATAACCGTTTTTGCCGAGCGGCGTGACCGAGTAGTACGTCAGCATGCCTTCGTCGCGTTCATCCAACAGGATAAAGCCGTAAATCATGCCGAACAGCATGGGGATGAGATGCAGGAAAAAAACGCACGCAAAGTCATAATGCGTTTCGATGGGAAAATTGAAACGGGTTTGCAGTAAAGTGTTTAACGCCGGGAAGCCAAAGAGCAATAGACTCACCAGAATGAGCGGGGCTGCCGCCACCATAATCAGCATGGGGTCGCGGCGAATGTTTTTGAAATCGGCTTTTAGCAGCGCGCTGTAGTTCATGCTTGTGCCCTGGAAAAGTGAAAAATTGAAAAAGACGCGCCGCGCTTCCACAACAAAAACAGCGCCACCGCGCCCACAACCGTGGCCGGCAATGCCGAGCCGACGCCCAGCGGGGAAATCGCCAGCAGAAAAATGATGCCGCCGAGACAACCGAGTTTAAAAAGCCTGCCCGGCGCCATCAGCAAAATACTCACCAGCACTTGTCCAATTGCAATCGGTTTGATAAAAAGCGCCGGGTGTTTGGCGAATTCACCGAGAATAAAAATTTTGTACAGCGGCAAAAGCGCGCCGTCGGCGTACATCACATAAGCTTCCGGCTGCGTGGATGCCGTGTAAAAGTTAAAAAGTCCGGCGGCGAAAAAGACGAGAATCCACAATATTCGACCAACCGTGAACCATCGCC
>CAYSNA010000358.1:0-5978 GCA_964432185.1 uncultured Cytophagia bacterium | reverse complement strand
CATTGTGAGATAGTTGATGTTTAATGTATTTAATATAAAAAAGCTCTTGCTGGTGACCGGGATCATCGCGTTGTTGGGTTCGCAGGTTGAGGCGCAGGTGCGTTCCGGCGCTGCCTTTTTAAAAATGTTGCCCGGTGCTCGCCTGCAATCCATGGCCGGAGCCCATACGGCAGTGTTGGACGATCCACACGCGTTGTTCGCTAATCCCGGAAATGCTGGATATCTGCGCGAATGGCAATGGGCCGCCGGCTATACCAAATGGATTGCCGATATTTATAACGCTTCCTTTATTTATGGCGGCACGCTGCCAAATCCACTGAGCAACACCAGCCGCTTTGCCCTCGGACTGCTTTACCAGGGCGTGCCGGAATTCAATAACAACGCCTCAACAATGCCGTCGGCGTCCGCGAGTGATTTTGTCGCATCCCTGAGTCTTGGTCAACCCGTGTCATTCCTGTCGGACAATATTGCGGTCGGCGCCAATTTAAAATATTTTAAAAGTACGTTGG
Source organism: uncultured Cytophagia bacterium (assembly GCA_964432185.1). Classification (GTDB taxonomy): domain Bacteria; phylum Zhuqueibacterota; class Zhuqueibacteria; order Residuimicrobiales; family Krinioviventaceae; genus Kriniovivens. The sequence continues at coordinate 5,469 of CAYSNA010000358.1, read as the reverse complement.
CTCACTATTCCGCCGGCAGTTTTGTTTATGATCTGGGGCTGACCGCTCGTACCTCATCATTTAGTGTTGGGAATAAACTAAAGGGCGTATTCTCCGTTGGTGCGGCACTCAATCAGAATGGCGCGGATTTGGTTTACGATGAAATCGGTACACCGCTGCCGAAAACGAGCCGCGCGGGTGTGGCCTTTTATTTCGGCTCTCACAAAGGCATCAACATGCTGATGTCCGCAGATTATATCAATGTCAAGGACGAGCAGAGCTATCTGGCGTTTGGCGGCGAGTTGATGGTCAATCGTATTTTTGCGTTGAACGCCGGATACGATATGGGCAGTGATCTGTTTAAGAGAGCCACATTCGGCGCCACTATTCGGCTGGATAACGTTGGTTTGGCGGTTGGCGATGCCTTCCCCGGCAAGCATAATGCGTTCCGCCTTGATATTGCCACATTGGATGACGCCGATTATTTCTCGCGCACCTATCGCGGCACCGCCTCCCACTTTCCCACGCGTCCGGCATTCTTTGAATTGGCATCACCGGCACACGGCGATTCCATCATGTCTCCGGATGTTGTTCTGCGCTGGCAAAAGGCGCATGATCGCGATGTTTTTGATGAGGTGACCTATCACGTTCTTTTGGATGCCGACAGCACAAAAATTCGTAATATTTTATCGGCATACGATGAAAATGTTGAACTTTTCGAAGGGCTGCTCAACAGCCGATTGCTGTTCAACAAAACAACGACACACACGTTCATTCCCGCAAACGGACTCAAGGGTGGTGATTATTACTGGGCTGTTGTTGCGATGGATGAGGACCATCAAGCGCGATTTGCTCAAGGCGAGTCCGGGCACATCGCGCATTTTAACATTCCATTGCCCGATATCGAAATACGTGATGTGGAGTTTGACCACAATCCGCTCATTACGATGGACGATTTTCATGGCACGATCAGAGTTACATTGGTTAATAACGGTGAAAATCCGGCACGTCAGATCAACGTTCGTTTTGTCGACGTCCTCGAAAAGCTAGATCATTCACTCGATGCGCTCGCCTCGATGTCGGAACGATCGAGCCCGCCCGATCACAATATACTGGACAAAGTCATTCCGGAGCTGGCATCGGGCGAGTCCGAAATAGTCGAGTTCGAATGGCGCTCCACCCTTCTCGGTCGTCATACTCTTCAAATCACGGTCGATCCGGATCAGCGCATCACTGATATCGACCGTTCGAACAACAGCGTCGAAAAAACCGTACATACCGTGCCAAAAGGTATAATGATGGCGCACGATAGTCTCTCCGTGCTTGAGACCTCAACGCTGCTGGTTGATATTCCGCTGATAACAGAGATCACTTTTGACGCCAACAGCCCGCAGGTTAAGAGTAATTATGTGCAAAAAGGCACGCTTGATCCGATTCTTGCTGTTTTTGCTGAAAGGCTGATAAAGAATCCGAAGATGCATATCCAACTGCAAGGTTTTGCCGATCCCAATTCCGAGGTCGCATCCGTTCAGTTGGCCGACGAACGATCCATATCGGTTAAAAAGACGTTGGAAAGTTTGGGCGTGAAAAAAGAGCAGATTGAGGTTGCACACGGTGAAATTTTACCGCACAAAACGATGCGTTCCGAAGGTCAAGATGCTGACTGGCTGCTTGAGGAGCGTCGATTTGTAAGCATAGGCACGGCGCCGGAAAATGCCCATGTGTTGTTCAGACCGATGCGGCACAAAGATACCAAGGTGAAAAAGAGTGATGTCGGATTTGTTTCGGATATTACCAGCGCCTTGCCGCTCTACCAGGGGGCGCTGCATTTTGAAAATGGTGCGGTCAAGGATCAACATCAACTCATTTTCCATGAATCCCCGCGTCGCGTGCCTTCTGTTTCGTGGCAGCCGGATTTCCAAAATCCGGATAACTGGTTGAACAAACCGACTAATTATTATTTATCTGTAACTGATTCTCTCGGACGAGAATTCAAAACTCCGATGCAGCACTTTACCATGACCGGCCATGCGACGACAAAACGACAGATTCTCAGTATTCCGTTGCAGTTCGGCTCCACGAATCCGATGGCCGAATATTACTGGGATGAGATTTATGATTACGCCAAACAAACGATGAGCGATTCGCTGATGCACCTCCGTTTTGAGGGGCATGCATGCGCGATTGGCACCGAAGAGGTGAATCAACGGTTGTCGGAAACGCGTGCGCAGCACTTTGATCTTGAATTCAAAAAATTCCTGTCGAAAAAACCGGATGATTTTGCGCAGTCTGTTCTCAAACGAATTGACACCACCGTCGGTCGCGGCGAAAGCGTGCCGCTGTCGATGCAAATGAGTGACGGCGCAACGATCATCGGCGATAACAAATCATCCATTGGTCGTAAACTGAACCGAAGAATCGAGCTGGTTTTTTTCAAAAACGGCTCGAATGATTCTGAAAAGTTATTATCAAAAAATTAGAGCATGGATACGGATTGAACAGATGAAACGGATTTTCACGGATGTGCTGTAAATTATGCACTACTCTTTCTTAAAATTCGTGAAAATCAGTTTTATCGATTCAATCCGTCTCCCGGGTTTCTGTTAAACTTCTTGCATTTCTTTCCCCTCTCTTTTATATTGTGCCGCTTTTTAAAAACCGATAGCCCCAACGGAGAATGTATGGATCAGCAACTTTACACCATCATCGCAGAAGAATTGGGACTGCGATGGAACCAGGTAAAATCAACCGTCGAACTTTTGGATGACGATAACACCGTCCCTTTTATTGCCCGTTACCGTAAAGAAGCCACCGGCAGTTTGGATGAAGATAATATTCGCGCCATTTGGGAGCGCACCCGATATTTGCGCAACCTGGAAGAACGCAAACAAACCGTGCTCAAAAGTATCGAAGAACAGGGCAAGCTCACACCGGAGCTGGAAGAAAAAATCAAAGCCGCCACCAAGTTGCAGGAAGTTGAAGATCTCTATCTTCCCTACAAGCCGAAACGTCGGACTCGCGCCACCATTGCCAAGGAAAAAGGCCTGGAGCCGCTCGCCGAACTCATCCTCAAACAGGAAATTATTGAGGGATCGCCCGAGGATTATGCCCTTCAATTTGTAAATGAAGAAAAAGAAGTGCATTCGATTGAAGAGGCGCTCGCCGGAGCTCGCGATATCGTTGCCGAGGTGATTTCCGATGACGCGGATATTCGCAAAGTCATCCGCGAAAAAACGCAGGACAAAGGCGTGCTCGAATCCGAGGCGCGCGATCCGGAAAATTGCGCCGATTATGAAATCTATAAAGAGTTTGCCGAAAAGCTGTCATCCATTCCGGCCTATCGCATTCTGGCCATTAACCGGGGCGAGCGCGAAAATTTTCTGCGCGTTGAGGTGGACGTGCCGGAAGAGGAGATGGTGCGCGAGATTGAACAGGTGTACGTCACCAATCCCAAAAGCATTTTTACCGATGAACTCAAAGTCGCTATCGATGATTCATATCGCCGCCTCATTGCTCCGGCTATTGAACGCGAGCTTCGTCACAATCTCACCGAACGCGCGGACGAGCATGCCATCGACATTTTTGCCCGAAATTTGCGCGCCCTGCTGATGACGCCGCCGTTGAAAAATCAAAATATCCTCGGCATCGATCCTGGTTATCGTACCGGCTGCAAAGTCGCGGCGATCGATAGAACGGGAAAATATCTGGAAGGAGAAACCATTTATCCGCATCCACCGCAACGGCGTTGGGAAGAGTCGAAAAACACGATACAGGATTTTATTGAACGGCATAACATTGGCGTCATTGCCATTGGCAACGGCACCGCCAGCCGCGAGACTGAACAATTGGTGGCCGAAGCCATCAGTGAGCTGGATCACAAGGTGTTTTACACCATTGTCAACGAGGCCGGCGCGTCGGTGTATTCAGCATCGCCCGTTGCCAAAAAAGAATTCCCGGAATTGGAAGCATCCATGCGCGGCAATATTTCCATCGCGCGCCGGTTGCTCGATCCGCTTTCCGAACTGGTCAAGATTGATCCCAAATCCATTGGCGTTGGTTTGTATCAGCATGATGTCAATCAATCCAATTTGGCCGAGGCGCTGGACCACGTTGTCGAGTCCGCCGTTAACCAGGTGGGCGTTGATTTGAACACTGCATCCACCTCTTTACTCAAATATGTCGCGGGTGTGAATTCGCGCGTGGCTGAAAACATTGTCAAATTGCGCGAAGAAAAAGGCGCTTTTCACACGCGTGACGAACTAAAGGAGGTCAAAGGGCTTGGCGACAACGCTTTTGTGCAGGCCGCCGGATTTTTACGCATCCGCGACAGCGAGATGTTTTTTGATTCGACGGCCGTGCATCCCGAGTCGTACGATGCCGCTCGCGCTTTGCTGGACAATCTTGGCCTGTCCATCCAGGATGTCAAGACAAACGGCGCACTCGTGCGCATGAAAATCAAAAATGAAAAACGCAGTTTGGATGAATTGGCGAAACTGTGCAGTTGCGGCAAGGAAACGTTGCTGGATATTATTGATAGTCTGGAAAAACCCAACCGCGATCCACGCGACGAAATGCCGAATGTTGTGCTGCGCAGCGATGTGCTCAGCATCGACGATCTCAGTGAGGGCATGATTCTCAAAGGCACTGTGCGGAATGTCGTCGACTTTGGCGCTTTTGTCGATATTGGCGTCAAGCAGGACGGCCTTGTGCATCTCAGCCGAATGGCGAAACGATACGTCAAAAATCCGCTCGACGTTGTCTCGGTGGGTGATGTCGTCGAAGTCAAAGTGTTGAGTATTGATAAAGAGCGCGGTCGAATCGGCCTGAGCATGGTTCTTGATTAAATATACGGGCGAGTCCATTGAGACTCGCTTTTTTATTTATGAAGAGATTAACCGTTTTACAACCGGCGTATTTCCCCAACATTGAAACGCTCTGCCGTATAGCCGCAGCGGATGTGGTGGTATGGGGCGATACTTTTTTGTACAAAAAGCATGATACGATTAACCGGACGTGTATCAAAACCGTTTCCGGCGCTCAATGGCTGACCATTCCGGTTTTGACCAAAGGAAAAGAACAGCAAACCATAAACGACGTGCGCATCGATCCGAATCATCAATGGAAAAACGGGCATCTCAAATCGCTGCGCGTAAACTATCAAAACTCGCCGTATTATTTTTTTTTGGCCGACGATCTGCAAAAATTGATTCGGCAGGAATGGATTCTGCTGAACGAGTTGTTGTTTCAGTCAACGTTTTTTCTCTGTCAAAAAATGCGGATCAAGACGACATTTGTCCGCAGTACGCTGTTGCCGGCTGTGAAAGATCGGTCCGAACGCGTGGTGGAATGGCTGAAACAGTGCGGATGTGACAGTTATCTCCTTCGGCAGCAGGACAAGCCGTATATCGATGTGACGGCCATCGAAAAAGTAGCTCACGTTGACGTTTTTCAAGGTCAGCCTCCATCCTATCATCAAGTGTTTGGCGAATT
>CAYSNA010000357.1:0-5989 GCA_964432185.1 uncultured Cytophagia bacterium | reverse complement strand
CATTGCGCCGTTTGTAACGTTTTGTGCTCGTAGTAAAAGAACTTGTATTCCGCATCATTTTAATACATTCAACAGGATATTTTCCAATTGAAGTTTCGGCTGAAAGCATGACGACATCTGTTCCATCATAAATCGCATTGGCGACATCACTTACATCCGCACGATTCGGGAACGGATTGTCAATCATGCTCTCCATCATTTGCGTGGCCGTTATGACTGGTTTGCCCGCTTGATTGCATTGAGCAATCATATCCTTTTGCAGCTCCGGCAATTGCCATGGATCAATCTCAATTCCGAGATCGCCACGGGCGATCATAACAGCATCCGTTGCTGACAGGATTTCGGCAAAATTGCGAACCGCTTCAGGATTCTCAATTTTTGAGACTATACGAATATCCGTATGCTGCAAGTGCTGTCTCAATTCCAGAACATCATCCCTGTTTCGGGTAAAAGAATCAGCGATAAAATCCACCTTGTATTTTTTAGCAAACTGTATATGGGATATATCATGCGGCATTGTATACGGGAAGGGGATGATTGTATCCGGATGATTGATGCCTTTTCTTGAGCGAATCACATTACCATATTCCACACGGCATTCAATTCGTCCAGAGTTGACTTTTAAGACAGTTAAACAGGCATAGCCGTCGTCCACCAGCAAACGATCATTCTTCTTTACATGATGATGCAGTGGAAAAGTTATCGGCAAACCATCTGAAAATGAGACTATAGATGGATATTCAGAATCCTGCACTTCCGCAATTTGAGAATTCAGGGTTAAATGCATGCCGGCGTGAATAGATAATGGTTCCGGCAAATCGCCAAAACGGATTTTAGGGCCTTTGATATCATATACTATATATCCATCAGGGGTTAATTGTCGATAGGATTCGATCATTTGGAGATGCTCTTCAGAACTACCATGCGAGCTGTTAATGCGAATGCCTGACAATCCTGCAGCATTCATCTCTCCCAACCGATTTCGTGATGCGGGGCCAATTGTTGCCAGAATCTCAATTGGCATTTGATTTTTTCCTTTTTTATTCTGTTACTCTATACATCGTATGACGATTCTAACCTATTTATTGTTTAATCGCAACATCATTTTCCGCAGCTGGTAATTAGTGTGGTATTTCATAATACTGCCACGTACAGATTGGCAGCGAAACATTGTTTCCGGAAAAGGTCAAGTTTGACTCCTCGGCTTGGCCTTTTTTAGTTATGGACGATTAGATTTGCAGAGAAATTGTCATCCACATCACGTTTTGATTTCATTGGCTCATCGTTAAAAGACGTATTTAACCGCCGGGAACGCAGAGGTTCGCTGAGGGAACAATGCATTCCTCTGGCGGTTTTGATTTCTTTAATCCCTTATCTCATCAGGCAAGCTCTCAATTATCTTGACAGTCTCCACACTCACGGTCACAATCTTTTTGATGAGTTTGACAATGTAATTCGGCTCATCGGCACGATTCGGATTGTTGAAAATGCCGCCGTGCTGGTCGTGTTTGATGCGGTATTGGTCGATGATCCAGTCGAGGGCAGAGCGGTTGCCGAATTAATCCATAAACGGTATTTTATCAATCTCCTGCATGATCCGGTTGGTTTCGGTTAACGCGGCAATTATTTTTTGATAATGCCGGATGTCCTAAAAACTCAGTTCTCGGCCGTGGCGGTCTTTGAGCCATTTTTGCGCGAGCTGGTAGGCGCCAATGTAAAACTCCCAGGTGATAACCGGCACGCTGTCAAAATATTGCAGGCCGTTGATCCAGACGCGGCCGGTGAGGGCAGAGTCTACGTGCGACGTCAATGAATACAACTCTTGAGCACAGGACGCCATAATAACCGATTTTTTTAAATAATTCCACAACAATGAATACATGTGTTGTTGATTTTTCAGATTACCGGTTAAATAAATCTTATTCATTGAAATAAATATTGTATCTCACCTCAATTCTAAATAATTTTCGATAAGAATGGAGGATCCATGAGATATTTTCTTATTATTCTTTCCGTCACACCTTTGTTTTATTGTTCATCAAAGCCTGCGAATCTTCAAACCAATCAAACACACTCGGTTGATCAACTTGACATCAAACTCAATGATTGGGGCACCCCAATTCAGGTTAAGGGAGAATTGTTGGCGATGTCCAACACTGAAGAATCCGAAAAAAGTATTATCCAATATATGGTGAATCATAAATCCATCTTTAAGCTTGAAAATCCGGCAAAGGAATTAGCTGTTCAAAAAAATATAGTTGATGACCTTGGATTTCGGCATGTCCGTTTTTCCCGCCGGCATAAAGGTATTCCAGTTTTTGGCAATGAGATAATATTTCATATTAATCAAGATAAAATTGTTTATCTGATGCAAGGCGATTATGTTCCATCATTGTCAATAGGTTTTCGCGTCAAGCCAAAACTTGCCAAAAGTGCGGCAATTGAAAAAGTAAAAGCGGAGACCAGCTTTAAAACAACGATTGGGGATCCAGAATTATTCATCTATCCGAAAGACAACAAGTGCAGACTCACCTGGAGGATCATCGCGAGTGCATCGGCAACATCTGTTGAGCAGTGGGAATGTTTTATCGATGCCCGGATTGGCGACCTTGTCTACACATCAAGTTTAATTCGTTACTAAACCTTTCAAATAAAATCTAACAGGAGCGGTTATGACCACAAAAGTCGTTCCATTACTCGTATTGTGTTTATTCACTCTTGCAGTTGCGAGAAATGATTCTCGACAACTCGTCCATCCAACAAATCATCCCATGCCGGCAAAAATCGATAAATTTGACAAAGGTGATAAAACTACAAAAATCGATAGAGACCACAGAGTACCTGCTGACCGCTGCGTTCTCGAAAAAGCACTACAAGATATTGCGGCTAAAGTTGTTAAATTGGATCCTCGAAAACCTGATTCATCCTCGATCGAAATCATTCATACAAAAAAAATAATTAGCGAGCAAAATTTGCAAGAAAAGCTTTTTTCCACCAAAAGCAACGTTTTTGAATCAATTTATTATGATGAAGAAAATGGCACACCCGCCTTCTTGCCGTTCACAAAGACTGATTTGAAAAGCAACAGCACAAAATTGCCGGCACTTGAACAACACGCCAAACTTTTATTGCAAAACAATGCCACGAGGTTATACCTGGCTGATCCCACGTCCGAACTCGTTCTGATCAGCGGAAAAAAAGACGAGGCGGGGCATACGCATCTGCGATATCAGCAACAATATAATGGTATAAAAATATGGGCAAGTGATTTATATCTTCACTATTCACCGGAGGGGCAGGCGGAGCTTTTAAATGGACGGTATTTCCCGACACCTGACAACCTTTCAGTGGTTTTTAATCTAACCAAAGATCAGGCGGTCTCGATTGCCGCTGATGTGTTAAAATTTGATTTATCATCAGCCCACGTATGGGAATGCGAAAAGATTATCTATCCAACACAAAAAGGAGATATGCGACCTGCCTGGTTTGTTTCCATCGGCTCAACTCTCTTTGAGGATTATTACATCTTTGTCGATGCCGTTAGCGGAGTAGTGCTCTATCATTATAACAATGTTCAAATCGGTACGCCTGCCAAAGGGAGTGGAATTGATATGTTTGGCAGAACACAAGATCTGGATATTTATAAGGTGAATGATAGTTTTTATTTGGCAAATACCACAAAAAACATGTTTAGTGGCATAATGGCTGATAATCTATCTGATCTTGAAGGTTCGATTATGGTATGGGACGCTCGCAATGTTGATCCAGAAAAATTAGAATACTATTATTATGTCTCATCACCAAATCAGAATTCCTGGCCCGCAAATGCTGTTTCCGCGGCTGCAACATTTTCGAAAGTGTATGACTATTTTAAATCCGTTCACAATCTTTCATCGCTGGATAATCAACGACAAAATATAATCGGGATCATCAATTATGGTATTCAATACAATAACGCGTTTTGGACCGGTGGTGCTAAACTTTTTTGTTTTGGCAATGGCGATAATCAAATGATGGATGATGCCGCCGGTGCTTTTGATGTAATGGCGCACGAATATGGACATGGCATCACTCAATTTAACTCCAATCTCGAGTATCAATTCCAATCGGGCGCTTTGAATGAAGCCTTTAGTGATTATGTCGGCGTGATGGCTGAATTTTATGCCGATCCGCAAAATGCAAATTGGCTCTTTGGTGAATATTGGGCTGCAGAGAACTCTGGGTATAGCTGTGTACGCGATCTTACCAATCCACACAATCCCCGATCCATGACATCCGATTACCCAAGCAAAATGTCCGAATTTGCGGATTGGCCGATTGATCAGGATAACGGCGGTGTCCACAGAAACAGCACAATACCTGGACACGCTTTCTATCAAATGTCGACATTGATGTCACGCGATAAAGTTGAAAAGATCGTTTATCGCGCTTATATCCACTATCTGACCAGACGATCCCAATTCGTCGATTTACGCCTTGCGGCTATACAGGCCGCGCAAGATCTTTATCCCGGGCAGAACATTGATACATTGGTCAAACAGGCATTTGATCGCGTTGAAATCTATGGCGATGAAAAGACAGAGCCTGAAAAACCATTCGAACCAGTTGTCGGCAATGATTATGTTCTTTGTCTGCTCGAAGAAACCGGCCAAATCGCCAGCATTAAATCAGACATACCCTATGAGGATGGTAATGCCGCCTTTTTTGATCTGTACAGTTCATCCAAACCATCAATAACAGAAGACGGCACAACCATTGCCTATATTGATTTCGACGGCAATGTGAATTGGTTTGATATACCAAGTGCAACGAATTACGTGCTCTCTGAGGATGGCGGCTGGTACAATATTGCCATTTCTCCGAAAGCCGATTATATCGCGCTGACACCTGATCCGGAAGAATCTCCCGGCGTCATCGGCATTCTCAATACGGAAACAGGCGCCACAAAAATTCATGAATTGTATATTCCAACAACCGGGATGGAGGGCAACGAGATCACGCCGGAATATGCGGACATACTCGATTGGTCCATTGAAGGCGGCTGGCTCATCTATGATTGTTTATATGCCATCAGTGACCAATATGGCTATGAAGATTATACATGGGGCATTTACCTGACGAACGCAAATGAGGATGTCGTACTGGCATTGTTTCAGCCGGATTTCAATTATGCTGTCGGTAATCCATCTTTTTCCAGCACACGGGATAACGTTATTGCATTTGATATTGCTGATTACAGTAACGATGTTTATAATCCGGACTATTACGTGATGACGTACGATCTTTTTAGCGGTATTCTTGGAACGATACATGAAAAACAGCAGGCTTTCGGGCACCCTTCTTTTTCTCCAGATGATAAAAGAATTGTCTTTCAGAATGTCTCGGAAGATGACCAAACTTATCTACTGCAAGCCCAAATGCAAAATGATGGTTTGAACGCCAATCCCGCAACCGTGCAAGATTGGATTTATCCTGTACAATATCCAGTGTGGTATGCCGTCGGCGCACGGCCGAGTAACTCTGTGCAAATGCAAAATCCAGGGATACCTAAATCCATAGCGTTAACAAATTATCCCAACCCATTTAATGCGGGTACGACGATTTCATACTATTTACCCCTTGATTGCTTTGTCACTATTAATATTTTTAATATGAATGGACAACGAATTGACACGCTGGTAGATGAATTCAAGACTGCCGGTCATTATGACTTGCACTGGAACACATCACTATTTTCAAGCGGAATTTATCTGGCACAAATTGAAACGTCGGAAAAAAGATATTCGACTAAACTCATGTTGATCAAATAGAATTTTAAAAATCTGAATATGATACATGTTTAAATGGTCATGAAATACATAACAAGGCTATATTTTTACCGGTAAATTGTCAATTATTGTGACCGTTTCCACACTCACGGTGACAATCTTTGTCATGAGTTTGACGATATAATCCGGTTCGTCGGGTCGGTTGGGATCGTTGACAATGT
>CAYSNA010000356.1:0-5989 GCA_964432185.1 uncultured Cytophagia bacterium | reverse complement strand
ATATCGCCGAGCAGATCGCGAGAAAAAGTGGGCTGAAAAACCGTTTCAAATCCGCGCATGCGGATGGTATGTAAAAAGCGAAAACTCTCATACTTGTTTTTCATAAAAACGGCTCGATTCAGCCAGATAAAATCATCAACAACATCGACATCATAATTCTCGGCAATATCGCGAAACGCGTCATTTCCACAGAGCGTTATGTGATACTTTTGAAAGCGTTCGCTGTGGCGAATGGCTCGCAAAAAATCTCGAAAAAGCACATAATCGCCGATGCGATCCACGCGCACGATCAGCAAGGTGTTCGGCTTGACGGGTATTAGATCTGTTGCATATCGCCGAGCAAAAAAATGTGCTTTCAAATTCGTCAACCATCGACGCTTTTTGAATCGAAAACCGAGTTTTTTATAATCATCAAAAAACATTTACAGTAGTGTTGATAAAACTTTAGCGTATTGTTGCCGCGCCTCGCGTTTTATCATGTTGCTTTGTTCAGCAAAGTTGGAAACGTTTTGCTGCATTTTTTCAATTTTATGCATTAATAAATCGACTGTCGCATCATTGACGAAAATCCGCTCCAGACCGAGCAGATCAATCATGCGCGTGCGCGAATCATTGCCGATGACGACCGACGGCTTGCCGAACGCCGCCAGCGCATAGGCCGCGTGGATTCGATTCACCAGACCGTATTTGGCCCGGGCGTAGATCTTGAGATAATCAACATGATTTTTCGAATAAAAAATAGTCGCATTGGCATCTAAAAGCCGGGCCTGTTTTTTTTCTTTTTCGCTGTGACACACCCAAACAATCCGTTCAAACTTTTGCAGCTTTGTATAAACCGCTGTCATCACCTGCTCCCAGGCGGATTTATCGATATTGTTGGAAAAATCATAATGGCCGGCGAGCTTGATAAAATTAATGACGATGTATTCTCCGGGACCAGCTTGAATGTCATGTTCATCGCCGGCAAAAAGTGATGTACACGGCAGCACCGGCGCCGCCGAGTTGGTGCGCGCCAGAATATCTCCCGCCAGCTGATCCCGCAGCGTGGTGAGCGCCGCGAGGTTGTAAAGTTCTTTGATATAGTCGAGGCAGCGCGGGCAGACTTCCGAGCCGTCAGAAAAATACGTCTGACACGATCCGCCGGCAATATTGAGAAACCTCGCATTTTTCGCCTGCGCCAACCGCCGACGGATAAGCGGCTCGAACCACTCATTATCGCAGCAGTGCGAATTGACCTGCTCGTGGCACCAATAAATCGGCGCGCCGCACTGCACCACAAGATCAGCTTTGAGAATTTTGTCTCGGGTCACATTCAGCGGCAGGCGTTGATCGAGGTGCTCAAATTGTCGCAGTCGTCGCAGTTTGCCAAATCCATAACGGGCGGTTACCGGCGTATGTTTGTGAATGGATTGAAAAAAAATTAAAGATTGGCCAAACTGCTTTTTCAATAAAAACTTGATTCCATCGCGCACAAAATCATCACCGGGATTATGCTGCAACGTTGTGATAAGAGCACTACGCATGGGCAATCCCGCTTACGCCTCTGGCGCCGACGTGGACGCCAATGATTTTTTCCAGCGCTTGTGCATCCAAAACCAGTGGTCCGGCCAGCGGCGGATTTTTTCTTCCAGCGTGCTCACATGGCGCTGGGTGATGATGCGAATATTTTCCTCAGAAATGCCATCGACATCATCCGTATCAATTTTTTCAAAAGTGACGTCATAATCGCCATCCGCACGCTGGATGCAGGTTGCAAAAATGATATGGGCACCGGTCTTGATCGCCAGCAGCGCGGGGCCGGCTGCTGTAGCGGACGGAATATTAAAAAACCTGGCATACACCGCATCTTTGCGGGCTTCCTGATCCGCCAGCATGGCGACAAATTTATTTTGTCGCAACGCCCGCAAAAAGTCGCGCACGCCCATGCCGAGCGGCACCGTCTCAATGCCGCCGCTGCGGCGAAAACTGTTGATCATCTCATCCACAAGGCGGTTTCGCTGTTTTTTGGCAATGACAACCAGAGGATAACCAAGAGCGACAACGGCGCAGGCGAGGATTTCCCAGTTGCCAAAATGGCCGCTCATCAAAATTGTACCGTTGCCGGAATCATGCGCTTCCTGCAACAAATGCGCATTGCGGATATTCATTCTGGAAAAAATTTCTTCCGGCGTGCGAACCGGTGTGCGCAGAAATTCGAAAAAATTTTGGCCAAACATGGCATAGGTGTGTCGCGCAATTCGTCGGCGTTCTTTTGGGGATAGCTCGGGCATGGCGCGCTGCAGATTTTCCAGCACAATTCGTCGGCGTATGGGAATAAAGTAATAAACAAAGAGACCAAGTCGCCGGCCGATTTTGACGACCGTATGGGCGGATAACGATTGAATAACTTTGGTAGCGGCTTGTACAGCGGTAAATTCAAGTCGATTTTTGTGAGCCTTGTCCATGCGAGAAATTAACTATTCGCGGTCATATTCACAACAAAAGATTGGCGGCGGAATAAAACAAAAGATAAAATCCGGGTTCAAATCACTTTGATGTCCATCAAACGGTTACTCTTTTTCCGTATCGTCGGGCGGCAGGGGTAATGTCTCTTCATCGGCGTCGTTCCACATGCGCCATTGATCGAGTTTGGCCTGTTCCTCCTGCCATTGCCGCTCTATACGTTTGTTGCGAATTCTCTTCGCCACAAAAGCGAGGAAAACGAGAACAAAAATGAAAATCCAGATATAATCATTAATTTCGTAGAACCACATCCATTTGTGAGTATTGCGGGCATAAGTCTGCCATTCCTTTTCGAAATCGTCGAGAGTGCTGCCCGTGGCGTGAAAAAACGCTCGCTGTACCGGCGCGCCCATTTTGACATCGGACAGAATGAGCCGCACCGCTTCAATATCGTATGTTCTCAGCAGATATCGAACCGTCGAATAACTTTGTTGATACGCCAGATCCGCCTTGGCTCGGTGATAATCCAACACATAATCAATGTCGGACAGGGGAATCAGCGAGTTAGTCGAGATAGCTTTGGATAACGCGGTTGCGGTTTTCCAGTGCTGTTCACGAGAGTAAAAAATGGCCAAGCCCTCATCGAGCCAGCGCGGCAGATCACGGGCGCCAAGATAGCTGTGGATCACCAAATGCACCAGTTCATGCACAAGGCTGTTCTCCAGCGAACTCTCGCTATTCCACCGCGGTGATTTGACGACCATGCGGTTGTACATGGGATTGGCATAAGCGCCGGTCCACTCCGGCAATTGGCCGCCCAGTGCTTCGCGAAAGGATTGTCGTGTCGGCATCAAATAGACATCAAACTGACGCGCTGGTTCAAATTGAAAATCAAATAAAAGTTCGTCATACGCTTTGGCCAACACATGCGCCGCCTCCCTGGCGTGCCCAAGATCATTGCCGGCATAAAACACCACAAACGGTTCTTCGATATATTTTTCGAATGAAATACTGGAAAATGAAGATGCAAACAGCGTTTGCCCAAAAAAGAAAATTATCAGGAAGGTTCTGAACATGCGGAAAAATACACAACCTAAAGACGATATGCAATCCCCAAATAGTCAGCGATCAAACCATAGAGTTTATTGAACTGATCTTTCAGTTTGCTGCGAACACAGGCGGCATTCTCCGCCAGGCATTCATTTTTGATGCATCGCTGCAGCGGTTCTTTGCAGCCGACCTCGGCTTTGTATTGTTCAACTGTCTTTAAACGTTTGATCATATCCGCCTGCGAAAAACGCTCGCCCTTGACGCGGATGCCGATCTCCAGCGCCTTTTCCCACATAAAATCATAGACGTACGAAATTTCCGCTGCATCCATGCCGTCAAGCAAACCTTGCGGCGATTGACCCAAAAGCATGTAACGCAAAAACTGCAACTGGGTGCCCGGCTGAAGCGCCGGTTCTTTTCCATTCTGGCTGCTGTTCATGTTTTACTCGAGATGATTGATCAGTGAATCGACAAGAATTTTTAACACGTTTTTGGCATTTGATTTATCGGTGGAATCCCATAACGAAAAGTAAAGTTTGGAAGACAGCGAAAATCCGGGTTCGTAGACTGCCGGATCGATGCTTACCGGCATGCCGGCAATATCACCAACGACAATACCGTGGCAATCGATGTTGCGATTCAACATGTTGAGCAGTTGCTGCACATTGGAAAAATTGCTGCCTTCAAACCAATTGTACACCAGGATATAGCCGAGCGTTTTTGGCGCCACCAAATCCCATGCAAAATCCAGGTACTGTTCCTTCTCGCCAATCCCGTAAAAGAACAGTTGCAGTTCGTCGGTAATTTTGCTGCGCCCGAATACCGTGCTGTTTTGGCTGATGACCACCTCGTTGCACAAATGAGTGATGAAGCGTTTTTGCAGCGGCAGCGACGGCCCGGCGACGACAAACTCGCCGATACGATGCGTATCTCTTTTGATGGATAAAAACGACATATCAGTTGCCAAGTTTTTGACGGATGAGCAGCAACTCCGCCTTGGTTAATTGAATTTTATTTTTAATTCGACTGTGTGACGACAGCACAAGGTCAGGCGTTTCGCTCGTTTTTTCCGCCGTCTCGTGTAAATTGAAATTTTTATCCGTTTTTTTGCTGCGCTGAAATATTGAGAAAATGTGCGAATATTTGCTTTTCGCATCACGATATTGGCTGTTGCGAGCCGGCCGAAACGGCAGCGATTTGTGATCTTCATCCGGCTGATGATTTTCCGGCTTGATGAGCAAGCCTTTTTCCAGCAACGATTTTATCACTTTCAAGCCGTCAAAATCATCAAAATCGCTGTGATCAATCGCCTGCACAATGGTGACCGGTTTTTGAAAATTGGCGATCATGGTGCGCTCGGGATAGGAGAGCGTTTGATTATTCTCCTCATTCACTGCAATCAATCGCGTATGCAACGACGGCAGCTCGCCAATCTCTTTGCGCCATTGGTCGATGACTTTAATGCCCTCGCTAAAAAGCGTCTGCGTATCATCAGTCAGGGGATTATCCAGGTCAATATCCTGAAAAATGACGTAAAAAGATCCCTCAATCCAGGTGAGCAGGTGCAAGTAGGCACGCTGAACATTATCATAATCCTCCACCACCGCGTCAACGATTTTGCCCTTGTTGACGTATATTTGTCCCTCCTTGTCGCCACGGTTCAAATTGATGATGCCGGACTTTTTGCCAAGCTCCATGGTTTGAATGAGATCGATGAGATTCATCTCCTTGAGATTGCCGACAAATCCTCGGTCCACCGATTGCGCCATGGACCGCACCGGCTTGAACTCTTGAAAAATATTGAGGACGCGCGCCGCGACTTCTTCCGGATAATAGGGTTTTGTGACAAAATCCTCCACCCCCATATCCATTAAATCAATGCGTTTCTTGTAGGTTTTCTCAGCCGTGACGAGCAGTATCGGAATTCGATGGGTGGAATATTGATTTTTCACCTGGCGATAGAAATTCAAGCCGTCAAGGCCGTCCGTATGCACATCAAAAATAATCAGATCGGGATGATTGGACAGACAAAATTGATACGCCTCCTGCGCGTTGTCGATGAACGTCACTTGACAGGCATTGTCCTTCAGCAGGCCGATAAGGCGATCCAGATCGGCGGACGTTTTATCAAAAATGAGAATGTGGTAGGCGTCCTGGGTCATTTTGTTGCCAGTCTCTCGGAATCCAGTTGAATTGATTGCGAACTGCCTTGAACCTCATTGATCAACGTGAACAATACACGGCGACAGGTATCGGCTTCAAAATCCGAAATAAATCGAAGTGTCAAATCCTCACCAATATCAAGTCGATCCCGCACAATCTGCGATTCAAAGTCGCTGCTCATTCGCCTGTACTTGCCCACGATCATCGTGGGCACTTGCAAATGCTCGCTAATGGCTTTGAAAAGATAGCGCTGATAGTTCCAGTTGCCGGCGTCCAAATCAATGAGAAAAAGGCAGGCAAAAGTTTGTTCATAAAAATAGTCCAGCAGCATGAG
>CAYSNA010000355.1:0-5991 GCA_964432185.1 uncultured Cytophagia bacterium | reverse complement strand
CATGGATTCGGTTTTGGCCCACTGTGGTTTGTTGAAGTGTTGCTTATCTTTGCATTGATCTTTGCAGCCACTCATCTCCTTTTTCGATCCAAGAAAAAAATCATCCAAACACAAGCCATGCCCGGTGCCGTGCAAGTTATTCTGTTCGCCATCACTATCGGCATTCTCACTTTTGCAGTGCGCCTCAAACTGCCGGTTGGCTGGTCGCTGGCTCCGTTCAACTTTCAACTGGCGCATTTCCCGCAATACATCAGTTGCCTCGTTCTCGGCGTTATCGCGCACAAAAAAGACTGGCCGGCGTCGCTCACGCCGAAAAGTAGCCTCATCTGGTTTTTATTCGCCCAGGTGATGATTTTTATTTTCTTCCCGTTGATTTTTATTCTCGGCGGCGCCGCGTCCGGACACGGTGAGCCGTTTATGGGCGGCTTGACTTTTCAGTCGTTCGCCTATTCCATATGGGAACAGGTGAACGGGTTTGCGTTGATGATCGCTCTTTTGGGAATTTTCAAATTTAAAATAACCCGGCAAGGAGGCCTGGCTCAAATCATGTCGCGCAGCGCCTATGCCGTGTATATTATCCACGCCCCGTTGGTTGTATTTTTAACGCGCGGCTTGAGAACCATCGAGCTTCCCATGTTTGCGAAATTTTTAATTCTCGCCGTTCCGGTTGTGGCCTGTTGTTTCCTCGTGGCCACGCTGCTTCGGTCCATTCCTGTGGTGAAAAAAATAATCTGATTTTCACGATCCATTTTACGGCAACATGGGCATTGGCTTCAACCGCCAGTGTCCATAACACTGCTGAGATGATCCGTAGACATTTTAACTCTCATTTCATGATTATGCAGCAGCGGTTCATTCACCTGTAAAAATTGATTGGCCGGGATATTCGCTAAAATTTGATTTTTATGTGAGGGCCATTTGACAATAATTGAATCGATGGTAGTGACGTCGCCGAGACCAAATTCGACATCCAGGCTATTTTGACCCAGAAAGCCGGTTTGTCCTGTAATTTGCTGCATTTGCCAAACGGATTTACCAAATAGTGTTGCCTTGAGAAGAATTGTGGCGCCGATGTTTCGATAAAGAAAGTTTTTGTGTGCGCTAAACCACCCGTTGACGACGTACAGATCAAGATCGCCGTCATTGTCATAATCTGCCCACAAGCCCACGACACTTGCACTTCTATCATTTGCTACTGGTCCGGTTGTAATTTTTGTGCAAGTACCATCTCCGTTATTTTGATAGAGCGCATTTTTTTGGCAATTATTGGCGACAAAAAGATCAAGGTAGCCATCATTATTATAATTACCCCAATTGGCGCTGAAACTTGGACCACTATCGGTCGCCATGGGGCCATCGAGAATTCGTGTAAATGTGCTGTCATCATTTCGAAACAACGAGTTGGCGGCGCCATCTGGTGTCACATAAAGATCAAGGTCATTATCATTGTCAAAGTCGCCCCAAACACCGCAATAGGAATAGTGCAGCGGGATCGCAATGTCGCCTGTGGTCACTTTGGTGAATTCACCGTTCCCTTAATTGTGAAAAAGCGAGTTGTCACCCAGCTAATTGGCGACAAATAAATCGACGAAACCTGCGTCGTCATAATCTCCCCAAGACGCGCCGAGAAAGCTCGCGACCTCATTCACCAGGGGACTGGAGGTGATTTTTGTGAAATCTTGCGCAAAAATTTCTGTTGATTAAAAGGCAAAACACCGAAAAAATATGAATCGTTAATAAACATTTATTTGAACCACGATGACTTTTCATGATTGTCCTGCCTAAAAAATTCCCCCCCTTGACCTGATCCCAGCAAATGGGATCAGGTCAAATGTGTGCATTTCACTTTATTAAACGTGTGGATGATTCTGCTAAAGCACCGACCAAACTGTGCACCGGTCATCAAAAGTCAAATCATACGGGACAATCATACTTTATCGTTCCTGCAAATGAAAACTCGCCAGTCATGACTGACGTGTCTGCGCTGCCTTTGAATTTTGCCATACCGCAGGCTCCGGTGTAGGGACCGGTACCGCCGGTGAATGAGAACGTCCCAGAAAAAGTCGGATGAACAGGATCATTGCTCGCCGTGCCTTCCGAGTCAAAGTACAATTTATTGCCGTTGCGATCCGTGATCACGACACCATTCGCGACCAGAGTGATTGGATCAACAGAGTAATCACCAATTTGATCAAACTCAACGGTGCACACACCCATCCGCGTGACAAAGCCTTTGCCGACAATGTGCATGGTGAATTTAACCGGCTGGCCTTCGATGAACTCGATAGGGATAAATGTCTCAATCACAGTTTCAAAATGCCCGATAATGGGCTGTCCGGCAATTGCCACTATTCCGGATTGACCCATTGATGTTGATTCATCGATGATGGTGCCGCTACTTGCCTGCGGTTCCAATGGATTGTCTTTTGAACACCCAGCCAAAATAATTCCCACCGCAATGAGACCGAGAAGGAACAGTTTCTTAGTCATGACGACCTCCAAGATTTTGTGAAATGTTGATGAATTAAAATCGTTAATTTGATTCAACGTAATTCAATCGTCATGCCATGAAATGAGTAAAAATGCCCCCTGTATTATCCTTCTGATTATATGTGAATTAACCGATGCAAAAATCAGCATAAAAAAATTGGCTCTCAATTGTCGTCAAAATTGTCGAGTACTTTCGACAAGATTTGCGGGACAAAACTTCTTTATATATGAGGATTTGTTTTGTTTGGTTGAATTTTTAAATCATGGAAAATTGTCGATTGGAACTCGTCGAAAATGGGATGGTCATGAAAAATTTCAAAGCGGTGTAAAGGAGAAATTACAAGGTGGCGGATTCGTTATTTATTGCGATGTTTAAAAAGAAATTCGGCTACTTTTTTTCCGACAGCAGTGCCAGCCGTTGCATCTTGTATCGCATGGTTCTTTCGGAAATATTTAGTTCCTTGGCGGCGGACGTCTGATTCCATTGATGTTTGATGAGAACATTTTTCAAGATCTCGCGTTCGTAATTCGCCAGCAGATTTTCCAGGTCTCCCGTCAGCGGCAAATCAAATAGAGGCTGTTGCATATCGCTAAACGAGAGTTCAAACGGCAGCAATTCTGGCTTGAGGATTGTTTCTGCTGGTCTTGCGAGGATGACCGCTCGCTCGATGGTATTTTCCAGCTCACGAATATTGCCGGGCCAGCTATACCTTTCCAAAATTTTGATTGTCTCTGCTGCGAGATGATGGAGCTGCTTGGCGTATTTCGTTGCGAATCGAGTGAGAAAATGACTGCAGAGCATGGGGATATCTTCTATTCGCTGACGCAATGCCGGCAGCTTGATGGGGACGACATTGAGCCGGAAGAAAAGATCGGAGCGAAACTCGCCCTTTTTTATTTTTTGATCCAAATCAATCGATGCCGCGGAAATGATGCGGACATCCACATTACGCGCTTGATTGGAGCCGATCGGGCGCACTTCGCCTTCCTGCAGCACCCGCAGCAGCTTGGACTGCGTCTCCAGGGTGGTGTTGGCAATCTCATCGAGAAACAGGGTGCCGCCATTGGCCTCCTCAAATAAACCGCGGCGGTCGCGGTCCGCGCCAGTGAATGACCCGCGGACATGACCGAACAGCTCACTTTCCAGCAAGGTTGGCGGCAAGGCGCCGCAGTCCACGGCAATAAACGGCCGATTTTTTCGAGGTCCTTCATGATGAATCACTTTGGCAATCCGTTCTTTGCCGGTGCCGCTTTCACCCTGCAACAATATCCGACCTTCGGTAGGGATGACGCGATCCAGGATGCTGAAAACTTCCTTCATCGCAGGACTTGCACCCAAAATGCCGTGAACCGAATAACGATCCTTGAGCTGGCTGCGCAGATTTTGATAATCGCTAAAGAGCTGTTGGCGAATTTCTGATTGCTCAATAAATTCGACGATTTCATCAGCAAGCGCCATGGACATCTGTTTATCCGCGTCTGTAAAGACGGGCGTCGGTTTGACTCGAACGAGCGAGACCAGGCCAATGATATTTTCTCCATAAAGCAGAGGCACCGCAATGAGTGATGAAATATTTTCATAGCGTTTTGCTGCCGATCCAAATTGAAAGTGCTGAGTGAGATCATGGCTGAGGAGCGGCACGCGATGTTTGAGCATCCAGCCGCCAAGGAGATTTTCCAAGTGACTATCAAAACCGCACTCGCCGTGCAGGCATTGCCTGATGAGCACCCGTTGCGTTTGCTGGGAACCCGGTCGCAATAACTGAATATAACCGCATTCGGCGCGGACCAGCGCCATAAATTCTTCATTTAATGGCCGAATGGCGTCGTCCAAACTCATCGTTTTGCTCAACACATGGGCAATTCTGTTTGCCGCCTTGAGGATATGATAGTGTCTCGTCATATCAGGAGATTGCGATTCTTCAGAATGAGTTGTCATTTACCACCCCTTTTTTTCTCTCATACGCGAATGCTGACAAAATTTATCAAATGCAAAATAATGAAGATATCAATCTAGTCAATCTGTAACGTGATGGCATTTGACAGCTCGACATCAATCAATCATGGCGATAGTGTGTATTCAAATAGGTCTCCAGCGACGTGAGTTGGAGGGGAAAGCGCTTGAGCATTGCGGTCATATCAAGGCTGTTATCAGCTGTGTCCATGTTAATGCCGGCCGCAATCATGCGGCTCAGCACAGGATTGAACGGCCGTAAAATCGATTTCATAACACGCATCAGCGGCAACGGCACATAATTTCTTTTGGCGTTTTTGCCTGATAGTCGTTCAAACATTTCGACGACTTGTTCGATTGTTAAATTTTCCGGGCCGCCAATGTCGAGGACCTGATTGCGCGCTGCCGGATCATCCAGGGCTAAAAGCGCAAATTGCGCGACATCCGCGACAGCGACTAAATTTACCGGATTTTTACCGCGGCCAAAGATCGTTGCTTTTCCTTTTTCCAGAATCGGTTTGCCGATGATGTCGGCCCAGGAATCCATAAACGCGGCAGGGCGGAGGATTGTATACTCCACTCCACTATTTATGATGTACTGTTCTGCCTCGTATTTGATGCGAAAGAAATCAACAGGACTATCCGGGCTGGCTCCCTGCACCGATGTAAAAACGATATGTTGAACACCTGCGGATTTTGCGGCGGTGGCAAGATTTTGATTTCCAATTCCATCGACAACCTGCGGGCTGTTTTTGCCTTTGCCGTCAAAACTATGGCTGGCTGCGAAAATTTTGTCAATTTCCCGGCAGGCGAGCGCCAGTGAGTGCGGATCACGTAAATCGCCAACGACAATTTCTGCCCCGGATTCTTTTAGCATGGCAGCTTTTTCAGGCGTGCGTGTCATGGCACGGATTGCCTTGCCTTCTTTGAGCAACGCGTGCGCGACGACATTGCCCAGTTTGCCGGTCGCTCCGATAATGAGAATCATATTCCAGTCCTCTCTCAAGAGACATCGCCTATAAAGGCTTGCCAGCTTTTAACTCCTGAATGACGTTTTGAAATTCAAGATTATCCGACATCGTACTAAAGCAGCTTTGAGATTCTAACGCGTGCACATCAGCCCAGCCATTGTGGAGGGCTTTATCTAAAAAATTTAGAGATAACTGCGACTGTTTCGTTGCCGCATAATATTGGGCCACGTCAAAGTTTAAATGTGCATCATTTGCTTCCCAATTGACGGCAAAACTATATCCCTGCTTTTGTTGAAAAAGTGGGAGCGCCGCGTCAAAATGCCGGCTTTCCTCCGTGTTCAGTCCGAGGTGGTTATAAATCCTCGCCAGTGCCAGATTTGCTCTCAGGAGAAAATAGCCCGCGCTTATGGCACGCGGTGCATTTGTGATGACAGCAATCGCTTTTTCGTAGGCATTTATAGCGGCATCGTATTTTTCAAGACAAAAATTTAACTGACCCAATCCACAATAGGTCAGCGCCAGAAATGTGTCACGATAGACGTGCTGCGTCCCCTCAAGTCTGATGATCGAACGCTG